>QMOR01000106.1 GCA_003648285.1 Bacteroidota bacterium | reverse complement strand
ATTCCTGCTGCCCGATATCAAACAGGCAATCCTGTATCAACTCCGAGCAAGGTAATACAGAGATTCCCATGATATACATGGCCAATATGACTGTCAATGATTTCACAGGATGCAAATATATCTAAAATTAGGATTGATACTATGATTCATGTCAGGAAAGGCAACCAATATCATTCCAATATCAGTCCTCTTCTTCCTTTTTTTCTGTAAAAGGCGTTTTCGAAAATTTAACGTCTCTGGCGGTAAATCCCGCATTTTCCACGATTTTGGTCAATTCTGCTTTTGAAGGATGTGTGGGATGGACAATTTGAAAGGTCGTATATCCTTTCGCCACACTGATAAAGACATCTTTAGCCCCTTCAATTTTTTTAATATTTTTCTCCAGTCCGTAAGCACAGAAAGGACATGAAAGGCCATCTACCTGTACCTTGACATAGATCGTCAGTGATCCTTCCTGAGCGGTAGCACTCATCGGCAAGGACATTGTGGACATGATTGCAATGAAGAATATGAGCCATGTATTGTTAATCTTATCGAACGCCCTCATTTAACTGTTAGTTTAATTCACAAATCACTATCCTACCAATAAAAACTTATCGCATTCTCCGGAATATCCCAGACTTCGAACAACTATAAGCTTGCAAAAGTTTTCTGCTCGTGTCCTAAAAACCAAATGTGAGTCGGTATCAAGCGGAATCATTAGCGTTCGAAATTGCTTCAACTTGTCAGTAATTTAAAAGATGAGTATTCTAATACCGAGTGTATACATAAATTTCGTTTTCTCTGACTCTGGCACACCTTGTGCAAGTGGCAATTGGACAGCGGTCTCGACCAGGAACCGACTGCCGGCAATATATTGTATTCCCGGAGCAATAAACAGATTATGGCCAACGGCATCAGTGACTAGATTACCATTAAGCTCAAGAAACACATTGATTTGTTTGGGTGGATATATCTGTGGCAACAGGGGATATCCAAATGCGATGTTGTAGATCAGCATATCCGGGAGTCCGTTTGAAGTGAAGTTGTAACCAATGTCAGCGTATATGCCATACTTCGTTGTGATATACCCAGAAACCAGCGTCACCTGGGTTTGCAATGCCCCCGAGCCGAGTGGCGGGGCATTTGATGTGTTTCCCGTAGGGATCGATTCCGTCAATTTAATCAATGTACGGAACGTTTTTCCCCTCCCGTCCTTTTTATGAATCTGATATTTCATGAATACCTTTACATCACCCAGACCAAATCTATTTTCAGCTCCTTCAGGAGCTTTGTTGATAAACGGTACAACACTTCCAACTTGCCATTTAGGTGTGATATTATACGGAATGGCAAATGGATGAACATACACTTTGGCATTTTCTTTAGAGATGAATTTACCAAATGTGCGTACGCCTCCACCCTCAAGTCCCAACATAATAGGGGTCTCGGTGAAAATCGGAGGTCCTTGGCCGTACATATATGTACAGATGCTAACGAAAACAGTAACCAGAACAAAGCATCGGAGACTGTGTAATGAAGGCCAACATGATTTCTGCGGAGATATTTGATTACTCTTTATCCCACAAGCTAATGTCTGCTCTGTACTCGTTTTCCAAATAAGTGTTCTGGATTGATACATCCACAATAATACAACACCAGAAGGGGTGGTCTCCAAACAAAGACATGATTTTTTTACTCTTACTGGTCTGGCCCATTGGCATGTCTTGCAATACGCTTCTCAATTTCAGATATTTCTTTCATTTTACTGGTGAGTTCGTCCAGTTCTAATGCTGGAAATTGTCTGCGGATAGACTCCAATTTATGTTCATTACCACAGTCCCCTGGACACGCCTCAGTGGTATGCACAATTTTTATTGCGAGTGCTTTTCGATAGACCTCATCCAGAAGGAGATAATTTGCCCTGTCCAATCCTTTTTGTGCGGCTTTGAACTGCACCAGTATTTGCTCAGGATCCTTGCTCTCTTTCAGCATTTTTCCAATGCCCGCCAGCTGGCCCTGAATACTCGCTAGCCTGTTGATAATATCCCTTGTGAGGTCCTTTGGCAGCATATCGTCTTAATACTTTAATTATCAACTTTATAACACAGAATTCTGAACACTACCGATAACAATCTCACTCGAAAGTTACATAGATGCTTGGTGTACTATACCCGGCAGCCGGTATTTGCCAGACAGTTGATACACCTATCCTCAAGTCAACTAAAAATAATTCCTAAGCGCGCATGGCCCCTGAACTAGAGTAATACTTTCGTCTGATCCAGAACGCAACCCGCACCAGCAATATCAAAGCTGGCACTTCAACAAGGGGACCAATCACACCCGCAAACGCTTGCCCAGAGTTGAGACCAAACACAGCAATTGCAACGGCAATGGCCAACTCAAAGTTATTCCCTGCTGCGGTAAAAGCAATCGCAGCACTCATGTCATATTTGGCGCCCATCAGTTTGCTTAGCACAAAGCCAAACAGTGGAGGAAGTTTGGTGATAAATAACCAGACGTAAAAGCTATAGACGAAAACCTGGAAGATGCTGTTGAGTGCTACCAGCCCCGCACCATACTCGCTGCTGCCCTCCGCCAAATCATTCCACACCAAAACCATGGCAATGCACCTTGCCAGACCAATTAAATTAATCCAACCATATATTCCGGATAATCATGAAGGAAGATGATTACTAGAAAGAACATCAAAATCGGTCCAATAATCCAATTCAAAAGCAACGAGATGGAAAGCACCCTTACGTTTCGGAACACCTTTGGCAAGAGTTTATAATTGACCTTTGCTAATGGCGGATACATCATCAATATCAGACCCACTGCAATCGGAGTATTAGTTGTTCCCCTGCTAAACGAATTAATAAAGTCAGAACTTGAAGGAAAGAAATAACCCATTCCCACACCAAGTGCCATAGCGAGAAATATCCACAATGTCAGATAGTTATCCAGGAAACTCAGTTTTTTTATTTCTGAAAGTATCTTATTTTTCCACTTTAGAGAATATATAACACATTTCCCGTGCGATCTGAGCTAAACGCTCATCATAGCGTACCTCTTCTTCCGGGGTGTTGTCGTAAATTTTTGGGTCTTCATATCTCACAGGTATCCTAATTTATCTCACAGCTATCCTAATTTATCTCACAGGTATCCTAATTTCGGCACCCGGTATTAAAGGACAATTTTCGTCTGCATCTGAACAGGTCATGATAATTGCGATGCTTATATCAAATAACAAAATATCCTGTCAATCTTTAATTATGTCGCACAGCAACTCAGTGTGGACACATCTTTGCCGAACGTGATCGCAGCCAATTTTATTCCCTCACTTAAAGTGAGATAAGGGTAAAAACTTTCTGCGAGTTCTTTGACTGTAATGCCATATTTGATCGCCATACTCAGCTGCTGTATCAGTTCGCCGCCTTCAGGTGCTACTACACGGGCCCCGATCAGTTTATCTGTTTCCGTGTTACGAATCAATTTTATAAAGCCACGTGTATCATTCGCGGCGATACTCCTTGGCACTTCCTTCAAAGGAAGGTTACTCACCTCAAATGGAATGTTGAGCGCTTCCGCCTGAGTTTCGTCCATGCCTGCCCCTGCAATCTGCGGATCTGTAAATACTACCCAGGGCAGGGATGAATAATCCACAACATTGCCCGCGGAAGTAAAAGCATTTTCAGTTGCTGTTTTCCCTTCGAATGCTGCTGTGTATACAAATGCCGGCGTATCAGTGACATCTCCAACTGCGAATATGTGCGAAAGGTTTGTTTCCATTTTTTCATTAACCATCACATGGCCCTTCTCGTCCAGGCGTAACCCAATATTATCCAAACCCAATTTTTGAGTATTTGCCCTCGTTCCCGTCGCAATAACCAACTTTCCCGGTTCTACGAGTTTCTTAGTTGACCCGTCGGGGCATTTGCAATGAATAATCGTCTGCTCACCTTCTTTTTCAACTTTAAAAGCACGGAAATTCGGCAGTATTTCAATCCCTTCATCGCGCATCTGAGCTTCCAGCGCTTCACTGATATCCGGAGTCTGACTTCGCAGAACCCGGTCTGTAAATTCAATGATACGCACTTTCGTTCCCAGGCGACTGTATGCCATTGCAATCTCTAAGCCAATATATCCTGCCCCCATGATCGTGATGCTCTCGGGTTGCTCTTCCAGATCAAAAAGGGACACGTTCGTCAGGTATCCAACGTCATTCAATCCTTCAATATCTGGAATATTTGTTGTGGCACCCGTTGCTATAATGAACTTTATCGCGGTATACTCATCTTTTCCATCAACGATGATCGATTTTTCATCCGTAAACTTCGCCCAACCGGTTTTCATGGTAAGAAATTGGAATTCACTCACCACGTCCATGTACTTCTTCTGCTGCAATGTGGCAACCAATTCCTTTTTGTCTTTTATAACTTGCTTAAAATCTATGTCCACTCCCCTTGGAATGACCCCCTTAAAATTAGAATGTGTCGCATTGTGAGCAGCTTCAGCAGCCCTGATCAGGTTTTTGGATGGCACACAACCCACATTTACACAAGTACCGCCAAAATCCAGTCCCCCATTGACCATGAGGGTGTTTAATCCCATGCTTTCTGCTTTGATTGCAGCAGAAAAAGCTCCGGATCCACCACCAATAATAATCAAATCGAAAGATGAATTTTCGAATCCATTATCCCCATTCCCCGAAGAAATGTGCTGAGTCATACCGGTCACGTGATCATCTTTCACTTTATAGCTACCCATTGCATTGATGGCATTCGATATTCCTTCTTTTGATGTGAGATTCGGGTCATAAGCAAATCGGCCTTTTGCCTCCGGGTAACTCACGTTCATTTCCAGTATACCTTTGTCTACACCAAGCTTTTTTTCGATACCGGTGGCACAATGGTCACATGTCATACCGGTAATTTCAAGCTCTATTGACTCTGCGTTCTTACTAGGCTTATTGTTCTTAGCGAACAAATTGTTTAATAAACTCATCTAATATTTACTTTTAGTAATCTATTATTGGTTACTACCATACAACCAGTCGTACATCCTACCGTAGATAGTCATTATTGGATTAGCTCCCCAAAATTAATTGTCAAGTGCTTTCCTGGGTTCTTCCTTCACGACACTCGCCTTATACCCTGTATCGTCAATGGCCTTCAATATCTCCTTTTCAGAAGTCTGAGCAAAAATTTTAGATCCTGAGCCAATTATCTGAAATCCTAGAAAGAATAGTACTGTGAGGCTTGCGAAAGACATCGTCCTTTTCACAGCGTTCATTTTTAATTAAATTATTGTATTTTTTTCTCCACGACCTTATACCCGGTCTCTGTTTCCACAGCCTCGGCCAGTTGATCTATTGACACCTTTGATTTGTCGTATTTTATCGTGGCCGTCCCATCTTCATACGATGCTGTGGCTTCCAGTATGCCTTCACTCTCGTTTATAGCATATGTGACATGTTTTTCGCATGCAGTACAGGTCATACCATCAATCACAAAGCTGGCTTCGACAATATTATTTTCTTGCACATAAACCACCTCTGCTGAGCTATTATCCGGATAAAATATCTCTGCATAATGTGGAAAAGCCAGCATTGCCGCCGCAAACACTGTGACAATGCCCAAAAACATCTTTGACTGCATAAACGGTGGCTTTTCGTCCTCCTCACAATCACACTCTATCTCTTCAGCACTACGCGGCTTTAACTTCTGATACCATGCAAAGCCAAGAACTGCTACCGTAATGCCGAGAAAATATGGCCGTGCGGGTTCAAGCCAGGAAAATGTAGAAGCGGCTCCGCTCACACCTGCAATTAGTGCTAGAACCGGAGTTATGCAACATAGCGACGCCGCAATCGCTGTGATCACGCCTGCTCCAAGTAATCCTTTTGATGATCCTTTTTTTGAATTCATGATTTGCATTTTAAAAAATACTGTTACACTTCTTTGGATTATTATTTAATTATATTTCTCAGCTCACTAACTGGGGTTCTTCAATCAGCGCAAACAAATGTCCCAGTATGTGCAGCTTTTCGGTGTTGATCGAATACAATATTGTCTGACCCAGTCTCTTCTTCTGCAACAACCCGCCATCTTTGAGCTTCCTCAAATGTTGAGATACAGCTGGGACACTGATACCCAGAATGTCACTTAGGTCACAAACACATAACTCCCGCTCCTTTTGAATCAGGTAGAGAATCTTCAGTCGGGCTTCATTTCCAGCCAGAGTCAAGGCTATGCTCACATCAGAAATCTGAATTTCTTTCTCCTTCAATACTGATTTGCAAGCGTATATCTGATCGACATCTGCCGCATCGCGTATGCATGTAATCCTATCCTTCATATTTTCATATTTCCGTATCTCGGCAAAATAGCCATGCTATTCTATCAATGGTTTCATCCTTGATAACTAACTCACAACACACAAACATAGAACATGTTTAGTTATTTAAGCAGATACTTAAATATTAATGTTGCAATAACAACAAATCTTTCAAGTTATTTACAAATACACGTTAACAGAACACAATTTTGAGTGCCTTCTTTTCCTATCTTCAATCTTCAATTAATTGGCCGGTATCCAAATGAAGACATGAGGATTTGAAAGAGAATGACATAAATCTGGAAGCGAGTTGGAAAGTCGCGCTGCAAGGGGAGTTTAGTAAGCCCTACTTCGGTGAGATGAGCGAGATCATCAGGAATGAAATCCTGGCAGGCACGACGATTTACCCTCCGGGGAAGCTGATTTTTAATGCGTTTGATACCACTCCATTCGATGAGGTAAAGGTGGTCATCATCGGACAGGATCCATATCATCAACCGGGACAGGCAATGGGTTTGTCATTTTCGGTGCCGGACGGTATACGCATCCCTGCTTCGTTGCGGAATATCTATAAGGAATTGAAAACGGATGTGGGAATGGAAATCCCTGATCACGGCAACCTCACACCGTGGGCTCTGCAAGGTGTCTTTATGCTCAATGCCATGCTCACAGTTCAGCACGGGAACGCAGGATCGCATCGCAAAATCGGCTGGCAATCATTTACGGATGCCGTCATCAGAAAATTATCGGACGAGCGCGACGGGCTGATCTTTATGTTGTGGGGGAATTTTGCCAAATCAAAGAAAGAATTGATTGACGAAATGAAACACCATGTCCTGGAAGCATTCCATCCATCGCCTCTCGCAGGTGGAAAATTTAACGGTTGCAGGCATTTCTCGAGGACAAATGATCTCCTTGCAAAACAGGGCATGTCCCCTATTATTTGGAGTTTATCATGAAAAAACACATCGTCACCATCACATGTGTCATCATGGCTGTGGCTGTTGGTCTCGGAGCCTTTGGGGCGCATGCGTTAAAAGATGTCCTGACAACAGATCAGCTGGTCGTATGGAAAACCGCCACGTTTTATCACTTTATACATGGTCTGGCACTTCTAGTACTGAGTATCGTCTATCAGCTACGACCGTCAAAATGGCTTTGGACTTCTATCATTTCACTCTTGGTTGGCATCATATTATTTAGCGGCTCACTCTATCTGCTGACGACAATGGGCTGGCGCTGGCTGGGCCCCGTCACACCCATCGGCGGCCTGGCATTTATCCTCGGATGGATATTCGCAATTTTCGGACTTAAAGAATCACTACAGAATGCGCAAATACGATGAATACAAAGCCCTGATGGGCAAAATTACAGACGTGTATCATACGGTCGCTCTGATGCACTGGGATACTGAGGTGTATATGCCAGCAGGTGGGGGTGAATTCCGTTCGCGCCAAATTGGAACGATGACCGGTATCGCACATGAAATGGCCACAAGCAAGGAAACAGGTCAGCTTCTTGATGATCTCATGGGCGAAGGCGATCTCACTTGTGATGAACGTCGTAATGTCGAATTGTCAAAAAAGGATTTTGAAAAGCAAGTCAAACTCAGTAAGGAGTTTGTCGTTCAACTCGCTGCTGCTAAATCACGGGCCTTTGCCAAGTGGACAAAAGCGAGGAAGACGAATGACTTCGATCACTTTGCGGATTCACTTGCGGAATTGGTCAAGCTTAAAAGAAAAGAAACGGAGGTCCGTGGGTATCACAATGAGCCCTACGATGCACTTCTGGATTTGTACGAGCCCGGGCTGACGACGCAAACACTTGACACGGTATTCACCCAGGCGAAGAATGAAATTGTCCCATTTATCAATGAAATATCTGCACTCCCCAAGCCCCGGACGGACTTTCTGAGGCGTCATTATGATAAAGATGGTCAGTGGAGCTTCGGAGTCGACATCCTGAAGACAATGGGTTATGATATGAATACCGGCCGGCAGGATATTAGTGCACATCCCTTTACTGTCAGCTTTGCACCGACAGATGTCAGGGTGACAACCCGCATTGATGAGAATGACCTGCTCAATATGACCTGGAGCTGCATTCATGAAGGCGGGCATGCCTTGTATGAACAAGGGCTACCCGTTGCACAGTATGGGCTGCCTCTTGGTGAAGCTGTTTCTCTGAGCATCCATGAATCGCAGTCACGCCTTTGGGAAAATCACGTTGGCCGCAGTCGTGTGTTTTGGGAGTATTGGTTTCCAAAATTACAGGAGCAATTTCCGGATAATCTCGGTGATGTCACGCTTGACACATTTTACCGTGGCATAAATACGATCGGCCCAAATCTGATCCGTACCGAGGCAGACGAATTACACTACCACATGCATGTCATCGTGCGCTACGAGATCGAACGCGCCTGTATGAATGGCGAAATCGATGCGCATGATCTGCCACGCGTCTGGAATGAGAAGTACAGGGAGTATCTCAATGTTGACGTCCCAACTGACGCCGACGGGATTCTGCAGGATGTGCATTGGTCACATGGCAGTTTTGGGTACTTCCCGACGTACACTCTAGGTAGTTTTTATGCTGCACAGTTCTTTCACACGGCAGAAAATACAGTGAGCGGAATGGCAGATAGTGCCCGCAACGGTGACTATTCGGACCTACTGAAATGGCTACGCGAGAATGTACACGCACACGGACGCAAATATGACCCCGAAGATCTCTGCACACGCATCACGGGTGAACCACTAAATGTCAAATATTTCATGGATTATGCAAAGAAGAAATTCCGCCAGGTTTATGAATCATAAAAATGAATAATATGATCCAACATGCATATTGAGCGTCCTTTTTAGTATATTAGATATGGAAAAGGAAACACTATTTGACAACTAAATCCTGTAAACTTTATGAAGAACATTTTAACTCTATCGATGCTGCTCGTCTTCAGCCTTGCAGCAACCTCTGT
>QMOR01000105.1 GCA_003648285.1 Bacteroidota bacterium | reverse complement strand
TCACAACACCAATGCCTGCCCCAATGTCGAGGAGGTGCATGCCCTTCAGGTCTATTTTTTTGAGTTCTTTTAATAATGCCAGTGTACTCTTCTTCGCACCCTTGGTTCTGTAATCATCGAGATCCCGTTGGGCGATTGATGCATCAAAGTGACTGTTTGTGCATTCAGTGCAGCAGCTCATAATATCAGGTTTATTAACCCACCATTTTGTCAAGTAATGCCACAAAACGAGGATGCTCCCTCACGCTGTCCAGGTTGCTGTCATTGACATACCACCCCTTCAGTGTTAGTCCTTCCTTGTATGATCTTTCAAGGCAATTGAGCGCCTCAGCCTCCATGTCTAACAGAGCATAGATACATCCCGCATTATAAAGAAGCATAGAATCATCAGGCTCCAGCACCAACGCACGTTTCAGCAGTGTCCGGCTTTTAACAGCTTCATCGAGAAATACCAGGGCATTGGCAGCCATATATAGAGCGCGTGTGTCGCCCGGATTCAAGTCGAGCCACTTGCGTGCGATTTCAACGCCACGCTGCCTCAATGTCTGTGAAAGTGTTTTGCTGCCTAGATCATCATATACCTGGGCTGCGAGCAAAATGGACTGATAATCATCTGGCTCGACGCGATTTGCCTGTTGAAATAAACGTGCTGCTTTATCCAGTTTGCCATACGTAAAGCACATGCGACCGTAATGAAACCAGCCATGAAATAGAGAAGGATCGCTCTCAATGGAAGTTTGAAATGCCTTTTCTGCCTCTTCGAACCTTTTTTGTAACGATAATACAATCCCACGTGAGGCATATGTATCTCCCAGGTAGGGATCGAGGTCGACTGCTTTCAGGCTGGCCTTATCTGCCTTGTCCAAATTATCTTGTGTGCGGGCCATGTGCTGGTACAAATAGGAATAACAATCTGCAATTCCCGCATATGCTAAAGCATATCTGGCATCTTCATCAATCGCTTTTTGGAACATCAGCAGCGCATATTCGGTGCCGCGTGTACTGTACTGCAAATAAAATCGACGCCCGCGCAAGTAAAAATCGTAAGCTTCAATATTTTTTGTCTGCCTGTCCTCGATAGTGTGCAGTTCTTCCGGAATGAGCTTACACTCCAGTGCTTCCGTAATGTCAAGCGTTATTTTATCCTGCATATTGAAAATCTGCTCACGCGGGCTGTTGTATTGCCCTGACCAGATATCCAGTCCGGAATTGGTGTCGACCAGCTCGACAGATATTCTCATTTGTCCATCGTTGGTGCGCACTCTGCCTTCTAAAACGGATGAGACATTGAGTTTTTTGCCAATTTCTTGTACAGGCAGATTTTTGCCGTGTAACGCAAAAGCCGAAGAGCGCGAGATCACGCGCAGCCCCGGGATTTTACCAAGAGCGAATATGAGCTCTTCAGCAATTCCCTGGCAAAAGTGTTCATTATCGGCATCGTCACTCAGATTTTCGAACGGGAGGACTGCAATTCGCTTGTCATTGGATTCGATACGTGGATGAGGAAATTTCTTATTTGTTCCGGGAACATTGAGTTGATACAGCTGACATGGATAGAAGAAGTCCTTGAACATGAACTCACCAAGACTATTGACAGGTGTGTCATTTAAAACCGCAGGCGTAAGAAGCTCTTTTGTCTCAAGAGAAATTATTACTTGACCTCCGTGGGCTGCATCGCAGATGCGTGCTGCACAGTGCACCTGTACACCTGTAAATCCTGTATCAGTAATGAGTGCTTCGCCTGTATGAATGCCCATCCGCACCTTCAATCCTGCCTCAAGAGCCCACTCTTCCACATGAAATATGCGCTGGATGTCATGAGCCGTCCGTACAGCATTGTCGGCAATGTCATAAGTGATAAAGAATCCATCTCCGGCAACATCAATCTCCCTGCCACCGTGGTCAACGATGGCATCACGTATTGCAGCTCGATACTTTCTCAGGAGTTCTGGATAATCTTCACGCAACTGCTGAGCAAGTCGCGTGGAATGCTCGATGTCTGTAAACAGAATTGTGATGATTTGTTTTTGGACCACGGACTTGCTTTTTAAAGGGGCAACTTCTTCAGGCTAATTTACGATTGTACAATGTATTTACTACCAACAATCATGAGGTTTTACTATCAACAATCTTGAGGTGGAAGAGGTTCTTTGAAAATTACCTTCCTTCAAAAGTACTACTTTGTAATCGGCATTATGGCGCTACACCATCCTCGATATACTTCACGACAGGGTACTCGTTGTTCATAGGAGCAATTACTCGCTTTTTTACGCCCGGACTGTAGTGCGATGACGCCCACGGACGTGTTTGCCGCACTTGGCCAGTCCTTCTTTTCTGTTGGGCAGGGTAGTGGGGAGCTTGTTCTTGCTGGCTTTGGTGGCGGTCGCCTTTCTGTCTCTCATCGCGGCTTACCAGGTTCCGGTGACCAGTTTTCGGCAGCTTGCTATACCAGGAGTGAACAGAGGTCATGTGATTATTGTACTTGGGTGCATTCAGGCCGCTCTCAGTTTACCCAGTTGTTTGTACCCGGAGTTGATTGCGACACTCGATCTGATCTTTGGTTCGGGAATGCAGGTCTTTGGGAGCGCGTTGGCGGTATTGGGAGTGGCATGGGGTCTTGGGAAGCAAAAGCTTCTCTTGCAGATCTTCGGACGGGAAGATGCAGGCGCGTCGGGAAGGATTGTATGCGTTTGGCTTTGTTGGGTTGTTCCGTTAGCCTTGTTTGCAGTGCTTCTGGGATATATTTATGCGAGTGTTGCATGATAGTGCCCCAGAGGCTGACGTTATATCATGCACACGTCAAAATTAACCATCTGTTTTACCAGAGGACTCACATTATTAGAAGGGGCAGGGTTCTACGGTTCTGAATTGCAGAGCAGATGCAATAGTAACCCTTTGGCCAGCGCAGCGGTAGTCTCCCCTGAAAATCCTATTTTTACCCCGTAGTCACAACCTGCATAAATACTAACCAGCATAAACACCACTGGAATCCATTGTCTTGCTGGGGATTGTAAACTTGTAGCACAACTATAAAACAACTGGACAGACCCTTGCCGAAAGCAAATTGATTCCGTGGCCCGAGGCCTCTCGTTTTTGTAGAGTAGTTGGATGTAGAATGATTGCAAGTATTTATTGACGAATAAAAAAATGATCATGATTCAATCAAAAATGAAAATTGCGACACTCTTGTTTTGTGCTGTATTTACTACGGTTGCATTTGGCCAGGGCAAGAGTAACTATGACAAGGATATTGATTTCTCAAAGTACAAGACCTACGCATTTGCAGGATGGCAAAAGGACAGCGATCAACAACTGAACGATTTGGATAAAAATCGTGTGCTCGAAGCCTTTAAATCGGAGCTTGACGCACGTGATATGACACTGGTCAAAAGTAATCCGGACGCAACGATTACATTGTATATCGTTTTAGAAGACAAGACAAGTGTGACCGCCTATGCAAAATACACTGGAGCGTTTGGTTATCGAGGTGGATACGGGTACGGTGTGGATGGAGCTGGCTTGTCTTCGTCCTCCTCAAATTACAATGTAGAGGATTACACAGTTGGTACTCTCGTCATTGATATGTATGACGAAGAAGGCAAAAATCTGTTGTGGCAGGGGATATTGAATAAAACCTTAAAATCTAATCCGAAAAAAAGGGAGAAGAGTATCCCAAAGAATATAGGCAAGCTCATGAAGGACTATCCTGTGAAACCGTCCAAATAGAGAGGAGTAGTACGCTATAAATCGTATAGCATGATAACCGTCATTGCGACTGTTATCGCGCTATGCAACGCCTGTATTGATGGAATAGTTCTTTGCCTTAATTCCCTGATAAGTCACCTGTTTTAAGCCGCCATTTATGTTTTGTGAGGTTGTATTTGGAAAATGAGGCTGGCGATTTTATTTACATTGAGCCCGGCACGCCTCATGAAGTATTTAACATGAGCGATACCGAAGAGGTCGTTGCATTTGTCGCCAGATCATGCGCCACGGAGTGGGATCGCATTATTACCCTACTGTATTACTGTACCACGATCTTGCCTAAATGCATACCTCGATCTGTACGTACTTCTATCAGGTAGATGCCTGGTGCAAAATTACCCAGTTCTAATTCCACGGTATTGATCCCTGGTGCGACCGATGTCCTTTTTTGTTGCATCGTCTGTCCATTGATATTCCGCAAAATGAGATTTGCATCTCCTGCCTCTTCCACATCAAATTCGACAAAGGTGGATGCCTGAGTTGGATTTGGATAGATGTTTAACGGCAAAGTGTGTGGTATGGATCTAATCGAAGTTTCGACGAGACTACTCACAAATGCAATATTGTCCAGATAGACGTGATCGCCGATCGTGTCATGCGTCGTCAATTTACTCATGATCGTACGTGTCTCCAGACATAGCGTAAAAGTATTGCCGAGTTCTTCCTCCAGATCAATGTTGTGCGTCTCCCATGCATCCTGATTATTGGTTTTTGGCAGGTAGCGCGAGTGCTCAATGCCATCCACTAATACTCTCATAGCACTTGTTGGAGGCTGTTCGTAATCAACAACATCTTCGACAAAACTCGAATATGTCATGCGCAGGTCAAATTGGAAGCCCAGTGAATCAAGCTCCGTTGCGTCAACACAAAAGCATATTTGTCCCGCCAGCTTCTCGTTGTAATCAAACAGGTCCTCGCCTTCAGGAATTGGTCGACCTACACTGAACCTGACATCGTCCCCATTTACTAAAATACCGGTAGTGCTGTCGGTTCCGATATTAGCTAAAATGTCTACGTCAATTGATGCTGTAGTATAAAACGCCATTGTATCTCTAAATGTCCGTGGCGCAAAATTGGTGTAAAATGTAAAAAGCTGATCTGACACCGGCGCAGGTTTCTTTACAATAACAGGTTCGGAAGAATTGTTTTCTTCATATGGATCTGAAGCATAATCCACACTCCCTGTCAGAAAATGCTCTCCATGTTTTGAGAAATTAAATTCTTCCGCAAAAGTAAATGCCATTACCTCACCCGGGGCAAAACCCTCTTCTACATTCAAGGTCTCTTTGCGCACAGTAACGGAATTCGTTTTTAGCATTTTAAGATCAAGAGTAACTGGCCCGCTCGAGTCACACCCCATATATTTAATATACATCGTCACAAACTCGGCGTCACCAACTTCACATAATTCAAAATTGTCCACATCAATGACAGAAAAGTCATTGGCATCCTGACGCGGACCGACACCCACAGCATGCCAGGCATTTGCGACTTGTTGATATTCAAATGAGCATGCCCCAAATAAATCCTCAGCAGAAAACAGCGCCCCCTGCCTCGCATCATAATATCCCGAGCTCGGTGTGAGATAAGTTTCCATACTCCTCATGATAATCGTCATTGCAGTCTGTATTCCAATTGCCTCCACTGTGTAGTTGGCTCCATTGTCATTCGTTCCGGTCCCCCCTTCTGAAATGAGGTAAAACCAATGGTTTTGCACACCGCTGTTTGAATGCACGCCGTAATTATCACTTTCATCTGACACCCAGTTTTCACCTAGATATGTGTCAGGGTCGTTATAATCATTGGGGAATATCATGCTTCGGATTGTATCAACAGGCGCAGGGGTCGAAAGCCAATCGACAGAATCAAATACAAAATCCTGTAATGACTCTCCGAGAAGGTCGCTAAATGATTCATTGAGTGCACCTGATTCACGCGCGTATATGAGCCCTGATGTCGCCCACGTTACGCCGTGTCCAAACTCATGGCCCATCACATCCACAAAAGTCCATGGCTCACCTCCTGCATCACCAAATTCCCCCCAAAGGCCATTCCACCGTGCGTTGCGCCAGTTTTCTCCCACATGGATATAACTCACGAGCTTGGAACCAAGGTTGTCGTAACTATCACGACCATGCGCATCCCGTAGATAATCGTAGAGCATCTCAGCCGCCCAGTGTGCGTCAGTCGCAGCATCATCCGCGCGATCGTTGTGGTGATCCCAAAAATTATCCTCGTCAAAAAAGTCAATGGCATTGGCTACTGTAAAGCTGTCCTGTGCATCATACGTTTCCACGCCACGTCCGCGTGTATCATCGCGAAGTACAAATCCGTTTTCGGTAGAATCTGTGATAATCTCATGCGTGCCGGCATAACGTGTGACAGCGGTTCCCGGTGTTCCGGAGTTATGAATATCAAGCGAAAGCTCTTTGGTGATATGCCCGTTATTTGCGTCTACATACACCCAGAAGTGTCCATCCGGAGTGGACGAATAAATTTCAAACTTCCAGGCCAGACGGTATTCAGCTTCATTGCTCTGGTCAAAATCCTTGTCCACGATCAGGAGCTCAGGAGTGGGGTAGAAGGTGGCATCCGGATCACCCGTCACATTTTTCTTCGCAGCTTCGAGGCTTGCATTCTCCCAATAATATGACTCCGCACCGATGCACGCGATCGCTTGTGTCATGGCATCTTCACTTGAAAGGGTTGGCTGAGGGTTTACATTGACATTGGTCGCAATCTTCCCGTTGCCTTTTATAGCAATGCCATCTCTGGAGTGGATATTGTATACAGCAAACTCGACAGGAATATCTCTGTGTCTCTGCTGATAGTGATGCCTTGTGAAACCGAGATGATCTGTCCGGGTATTGACAAGTTGCATATCATCAGAAGCGCCCAGCCCCATTTCTTTCTTGTGGTCACTCAATACTGACATAGCCGGCAGTCGGAGATCGGTTTTGAATTGGATCCAGTCATCAGACTCAAAAGGAATGCCAAGTGTCTTGATTGAATTGTTTGACGAGGATTGAGCGATGGCAAACGAAGTGCAGATGCATAGCAAGCCCACAATAGCAATATTTAACGCAAATTTCATCGATGTCAGGTTTATTTGAATGAGACTGTATACCCAAATATATACATATGGTTGAGTCTTTTAGTCCTATATTCAGCGCTGCACAATTTGAAGACATGTCTAAATCTCATCTTATCATCGCGTCAACCCTTGCTATACTGCTCGTGTTTTGTGCAGACGCCGGAGCTCAGATCGACGGCCCGGGTGCGCAGCGCGACTATGATCGCATCCAGGAATTAAAGCGGGGTAGCGTACTTCAGCAGGACACGGTAGTCTTACGCGATACCATCTTGCTTTACGACCCTGAGACGTATGTGGAGACAATGCAGATTGTGATGAGCCGGTACTCCGTCTTCGATTATTGCAGGGATATCCTCGGTATCTCAAACCCAAATGACCTGCTCGATGGACAAGAAATGAGTATTCCAAATCCTGAGACATACGAGCCGATGAAGGTTCGGTGGAATGCCTCAGAAGGTAAAATAGATACGATTCAATAATAACATAAAGACAGAATATATTCCATGAATTTTTCGACAATAGACCTCATCGTCTTTTCAGGCTGGATCATCTTTATGATGGGATTTGGCATCTGGATTTCACGAGGGAAGCAGGATACGACACAGAATTATTTTTTAGCATCGAAATCACTGCCCTGGTGGGCAGTTGGAGGA
This sequence comes from Bacteroidota bacterium, assembly GCA_003648285.1. Classification (GTDB taxonomy): domain Bacteria; phylum Bacteroidota; class Bacteroidia; order Chitinophagales; family Saprospiraceae; genus B8-G4. The sequence goes on along the minus strand of QMOR01000105.1, from coordinate 1,785 downwards.
TCATTGATCGCTTCCAATATCTCTGCCGAGCAGTTTATCGGGATGTCCGGCTCAGGTTATGTAGTGGGAATGGCGATCGCATCGTATGAGCTTATGGCTGCGATCACACTGATCATAGTGGCAAAATATTTCCTTCCGGTATTTCTAAAAAAAGGAATATACACGATGCCACAATTTTTAGAGGAGCGATTTGACAAGCGTGTGCGTACGGGACTGGCCGTGTTTTGGGTGCTGCTGTTTGTGTTTGTAAATATCACCTCTGTCCTGTATCTGGGCGGTCTGGCACTCAAGACGATCATGGGGATTCCATTGATTTACGGAGTGATTGGCATTGCGATTTACGCATCGACATTTTCGATTTTCGGAGGGCTCAAAGCAGTAGTCTGGACCGATGTAATCCAGGTAGCCGTTCTCATTTTTGGAGGTTTGCTGGCGTCATATATGGTCTTGGATGCCCTCGGCGGCAGCTTTATGGGTGGTTTTCAAACACTCATGGAGCGTGCACCGGAAAAATTTGATATGATTCTCGACAAGGCGAATCCAGAGTACATGAACCTCCCTGGCATAAGTGTTATTCTGGGTGGGATGTGGATTGCCAACTTATACTATTGGGGAACCAATCAGTATATCATTCAGCGGGCCCTGGCTGCCAAAAGCTTGAAAGAAGCACAAATGGGAGCTTCATTCGCAGCCTTGATGAAGATCATTCTGCCAATCATTGTCGTCGTGCCGGGAATTGCGGCGTTCGTCCTTGGAGCTGATATTGCGAAGCCAGATGAAGCGTACCCATGGGTTCTGAACAACTATGTCTCTGTCGGATTTAAAGGATTGGCATTTGCAGCACTAATAGCCGCGATCGGCTCTTCTCTGAGCTCCATGGTCAATAGTACTTCTACGATCTTTACCCTTGATATTTACAGACCATTTTTCATGAAAATGGGAAAGGGAGAGTTTCTTGACTCACATGATTCCGACAGCCCATCACTTTCTGACGCACAGGAAAAGCACCTGGTGAAAGTCGGTAAGATCACTGCCGCAGTTGCGTTGGTGATTGGTATTATGGTCGCCCCTGCATTGGGAAATCTGGATCAGGCCTTTCAGTACATTCAGGAGTACACAGGATTTATCAGCCCGGGTGTGGTTGCGGTCTTCCTTCTGGGAATGTTCTGGAAGCGTACGTCTACAAATGCGGCATTGTTTGCGGTCATCGCATCCATTCCGCTTTCAATGTTCTTCAAATTTATGACGCCCGGACTCCCTTTTATTGACAGAATGGGTGTGTCATTTTTAATTATTGCCGGCATCATGGTGGTCATCTCACTAATGGAGAATAAAGGTGACGATCAACATGCAATTAATATCGAAAAAGGGCTATTCAAAACCAGCCCAGCATTCAACGCAGCCACCGTTGCAGTCTGTGGAATACTAGCCGTGATCTACGCGATGTGGTGGTGATTCGGGATTCGAGATTCGGGATGCGGGATTCGAGATGCGAGATGCGGGATTCGGTGAGCTCTCATGAAATAGGGTGTGCGTCTTCCTGCGGAAGTGTTTAGAAAAGTGTTCATGAATTATCAGTGAATTAATTGTGCAGGTATGATTTTGAAAGCCAGGGGAAGATATTTTTCGGTCAATGATATTCTATCTATATGACATGAATCACATATCATTTTTGACTTGACAAGATCATCTCGCAACCCGCAACCCGCATCAAAAAATAAGACCCGCGCAAAGCGCAGGTCTTATTTTTTACCCATTATCTACAATCCGAAACCTAGTCCCTCT
>QMOR01000104.1 GCA_003648285.1 Bacteroidota bacterium | reverse complement strand
GCACCACACTATATCCCCATGCGCACCATCACCTTGTAGATGCCTCAGAAGAAATGATCCAGTTGTGCAAAAAGCGGTTCTCCGGGACCCCCATGACATATGATCAGAATTTCTTTCAGAGTTTGCAGCTTTCACCAAATACGTATGATCTCGTTTTGGCGGGGTTCAGCCTTCACCACCTCACTGCCGGGGAGAAGGAACTGTTTTTTGCCAATTTGTGCCCCGCTCTGACCACAAAGGGCATATTTGCCTGTGCCGATCTATTCTTGAATAAGGAAAGTGCAGAGCACGAACAGTTCCTTGTGGATTGGAAGACATTTGTTATTAATTCTGGAAAATCAAATGCAGACTGGAACTGGCTATTTGATCATTACGGCAAGTATGACATACCCAGCACGTATAGCGATCACAGAAACTGGCTTATTAAAGCTGGCTTCAATCGTGTTGAATTATCGTGGAATGATGGATTTTGGGGATGTCTCCACGCGTACAAGGCATAGGTTATTTGCCCATTAATCGTACCTCTACGCGCCTGTTTTTACTGCGATTTTCTTCTGAAAAATTATCGCTTACTGGTCTTTTCGAGCCATAACCTACAGTGCTGATCCTGCTTTCATCGATACCTTTTTCAACGAGATAGGATTTAATCGCTTCAGCGCGTTGCCAGCTCAGCTCCATCAAATCCTTATCACTGCCCACATTGTCCGTGTGTCCTTCTATCTGTATCCTCAGAGAGAGGTTTTTCTCCAACCCCATTGCCAGTTCATCGAGCGCGGGAAATGATTTTTCAAGTACCGCAGCCTTGGCTTTTTCGAAATACAAATTGTGAAATGCAATCTTTTCACCTACAGGCAATCTGGCAATGCGCTCGGCAATCGTAAGGGAAGTATCGATGTCGACGGTATGTTCCACGGGTGGATCATTCTTTTGCATCTTATAGAGCTTCAGTACCATATAATGCTCAGACAGATCCTGCATATCTGCGAGCCGGGCGTCATACTTGAGGTTTGCCGGCTGATATCCGGCCTTTCGCGCAAAGAACTTATACACCTCATAATCGTGAAGCTCTGCATTGAACATACCCGTATAGGTATGGAAGTACTCAAGGTATTGCTCACTACTCTCGGGGCCGTAGTACAGCTCAGCCCGAATGGCTTTTCCCGTGTCTCCATCTACTATTCTTCCCCTGATGACGAGTGGTTTTGAGAGTTTGGGTTTAGGTTCGAGCGGCAAACGAAAAATATCGCTGGACCCGTCTCTACGAGAGGAGAAATAAATAAAACTACCAGCATCGTCTATGCACGCTTGTGCGTCGTCATATTCGGAATTTACCGGTTCGAGAAGACGCTCGGGTGGAGACCATTGCTTCCACGTATAATCCAGCCGGTTAGAGACCCAAATATCCATTCCGCCTGCGGTGCCGGGTCTATCTGAAGAGAAATACAACGTTCTTCCATCCTGCGTTAAAAATGGTGTAGACTCTTGAAATGGTGTATTGAGATCACTGCCAATATTCACTGGCGCACTCCAGAGATCATCTTTTATTTTGAAACTGATGTAAAGATCGTTCTGGCCGTGGCTATCATCTTGCTCAAGAGACAGAATCATGATCATGCCGTGCCTGTTCATTGCCAGATTGACATTGCCAGACCGATTGTAAAAGTCATAAATGTGTAAAGGGCGCGGGAAGGAAAAGTTTCCAAAACTGTCTACTTCCACGGTGGAAAAGCCCTCATACATGCTCCCACTTTCGTAAAACTGGTTGATTACGACAATGCTCGCTGTATCAGCTGCTGCAGACATCACGCCATTTGGCAAGGCATTATTCAGCGGAGGTCCGGGGTGGATGACAGAGTCAATCTTCCCATTTGAACCCATAGCAATATAAATGTCCTGATTGTAAATGGACAAGTATGGATCTCGTACGGGTTTACCAGCAAGTTGAGAGTAGATTTCCGATAGTGTTTTGCGATACTCGCTTTCAAGCATTGATGTAGAAATATCAATTCCGTCGTATATCAGTGTTCGTATGAAGTCGGGCGACCCTGTCCTTGTGAAGTACAGAGAATTCCCGTCCAGGCTTATGACCGGGCTTGCTTCATCATAGTCTTCAGTATTTATCGCGCGTCCCAGTTTTTCGACATCTTGTAGTTCCTGACCCATTAATGAAAAAGGCAGCAGACTGAAAAGCAATGCTATGGCGCAAACCGGTAAAAACCGGAGCCCTGAAAAATGCGAAAGTGCTGCTCTTGTAACGGGTGCGAAAAACATGCAATATTGATGATCCTGAAAAAGACCCACAAAGAAACAACGAAGTGATCAAAAAAGGTACGACATATGTTATTATTCCTGCAAACACAACATGTAAAATGAATAATGCAATATTGCGTTACTTCGATAGTGATGATTGTAAAAAAACATAGCGTACTCATACTTTGCCTTGTTGCATTCGGTCTGAATGCACAAAGTGATACGACTGTGACAAAAAAAATGTCGATTGATGGTGAGATTGTAACAGCAATCGTGCGAGACGGTGATACCCTGATTACGGCCGAACTGAATGAGGCATCTGTCACCTCATTTAGAAAATTTGATTCAGACACACAGAAGAGATGGTATTTGAAATACAGGAGATATGCCAATACGGTCTATCCATATGCTGTGGAGTCCATTAAGATGTTTCGAAAAGTAGAACGAGAAACAGAGGGAATGAAGAAAAAGAAACGAAAAAAATATGTGCGCAACCTGCAGAAAGAGCTTAAGAAAGAGTTTACGGACCCACTCAAGAGCCTTTCTCGTACGCAAGGGAAAATTCTGATTAAAATGATCGAGTATGAACTTGATACACCCATGTATGATTTGTTGAAGAGTGTAAAAAGCGGGTTTTCTGCCTCTAAATGGCAAACACTTGGAAAGTTTTATGGGTACAACCTGAAGGAGGGATATATTCCGGGTGACGATCCGATTATGGACGCAATACTTCAGGACTTCGATGTTTCATATGAGTAAGGGAATGATAGGATGGTGAATACACAAAAACAGCTACAAAAGAATAAGTCTGAAAATGGCGTTGTGGTATGGAAAAGCCCATCAAACATTGCCATCGTGAAGTATTGGGGCAAACATGGAGAGCAACTTCCAGCAAACCCTTCACTGAGCCTCACGCTGAGCGTGGCGCATACCACAACAGAAGTTGCTTATAAGCCTGGTGACGGAAAAGTGACGTTTTATTTTGAAGGAAAACCCAATCAGTCATTTGCGTCCAGGGTGCGTAAGTATATTGCCAGGCTTGCGCAGGACAAGAAGCTTCTGTCTGGTCTCGACCTGGAGATCAGGTCACAAAATTCATTTCCACATTCAGCGGGCATAGCATCGTCGGCATCGGCAATGAGTGCCCTGGCACTGTGTATCGGTTCGATTGTGTACGAAGACGAGAACAAAGAAATTGATAAAGGATTCTGGAAAATGGCGTCGTACAATGCCCGCCTTGGGAGTGGTAGCGCTTCCCGTTCGATAAGAGGACCTGTGATGATTTGGGGTGAATCAGATGAGGTGCCGGGTTCGTCGGATCGTTTCGCAATAAAAGCACCTTCGATTGATCCTGTATTCGATACGTATAGAGACACAATTCTGATTGTGGATCAGGAAGAAAAGCAAGTGAAAAGCAGTGTGGGACATGCATTAATGCACAATCATCCATATGCAAAAAAGAGGTTTAGCCGGGCCCGCAAACATCTGCATGAGCTCCTGATAGCCATGCAAACGGGTGACGTACGGCTATTTGGTAAAATTGCCGAGGCAGAGGCACTGGATCTGCATGGAATGATGATGACTTCGACACCACCGTATGTACTGATGAAGCCAAATACACTGTCCGTGATAAATGCACTTTACGAATTCAGGGCCAATACCGACCTTCCCGTATATATGACGCTTGACGCCGGACCGAATGTGCATCTTTTGTATCCGGAAGATGCAGCCCCCCGAGTCGAAGAGTGGATAGACGCCGAACTCAAACAGTATTGTATTGAAGGCCGGATGATTTATGATCATGTAGGTCGCGGACCTGAGAGGATAGAATTATGAGGCTGATTTTGCTTTTACTCATTGCTATAAACGGGATATCTGTGGCACAGAAACCTGCAAAATGTCTGGACGCATCATTCGATCACGAAGTTGATAAATACCTAGACTTTACAATTCCGGTGATCGATGTAGATTCTTTGGCCAGACACATGGAGAAGTATATCATCCTCGACGCAAGAGAATATGAAGAATATGAAACCAGCCACATTGCCGGTGCGCACTATGTGGGATATGATGACTTCTCGAAAGATGCCCTCGCCGGAATCCCTCAAAATCAAGCGGTAGTGGTCTACTGTTCAATAGGTTACCGCAGTGAAAAAGTTGGAGAAAAACTCCGGAAAATGGGATATACAGACGTGTCAAACCTCTATGGGAGTATTTTTGAATGGGCCAACCGGGGCTATCCAATCAAAAATATGGCAGGAAAATCTACGGATACTGTCCATGCATACTCACGCGGCTGGAGCAAATGGATAACGGCTCCACAGATTGTAAAGATCTGGTAATTATAAGATCCGGTAATTAATTCTCAAGATCCTCGGTCAGCAATTGGAGAAACTCAGACCCCTTTTCAATGAGCTCATCCAGGTCTTTGCGATCAAGCCGATGTGCAAAATCATCAATCAAGGCTTCGATCTCATCCTCGTTTCCATTAAGAAAAGCCTCCAGGTTTTTCGACATCTGACGGGCAAATGCCTCCGGGTCAGATCCGAGTTGTACTGAAATCTCTTTGCCGTACTTCGTATAGTAATATCGAACAGTGTTGGAAGCAAAATCAATGCGCTCGGAATTTGTCAGATTGTTTTCGAATTCAGTGTAGCACTCGGAGAGATACTTGTCGAGCTTTTGGTCCATGCTTTGCCATGCATCACTGTCAGAGGTCAGATCTTTAGATTCGACTTTGTCTACGAATTTCTCATAATTCTCAAGGAATTGCTCTTTTGTTGGGCCGCACTGGTCTGTGGCGCATGAGGCCAACATCAACGCGCACATCATTGTGATCAGAATCTTCATACAGAAATATGTGTTTGGTTGATTCCAATATGTCATAAAAACCCTCATCGCTCTATTTGATTCGATGAACGCGATCTATTGGTCGTCAGAATAAAGCGATCGTATCCCGAAGACACACAGCGCACTCAACATACTTTGTAGCTGATGATCGAGTTTGCAGGATCGACCTCGGCTCCCCTGATGCTTTACCAGGGGAGTCGAAGTATGATCTCTGTATTAGTTTTGAACAGCCTCAACCGTATCGACCTCGGCTCCATTACTTTCTGCCGGAGCATTTCTGGAAGGCATGAGCATGGCTTTGATCTGTACTTCCACCTCATCTGCTACCTCCGGGTTGTCAGCCATAAACTGCTTGGCAGCCTCGCGACCCTGGGCGATTTTGGTACCCTTGTATGCGTACCACGAACCGCTCTTCTCGATGATATCACAGGTCACTCCCAGATCGATGATTTCTCCTATTTTGGATATTCCCTCACCAAATGTGATGTCAAATTCCGCAATGCGGAAGGGTGGCGCCAGCTTGTTCTTGGCGACCTTTACTTTGACGTGATTTGCTACAATATCGCCATCGCGGTTTTTGATCGCTGGCCCGTTTTTACGAATATCGAGACGAACAGAAGCATAAAATTTGAGTGCATTACCACCGGTCGTAGTCTCGGGATTTCCGAACATCACACCAATCTTCTCACGGAGTTGATTGATGAAAATGCAGCAGCACCCTGTACGACCAATCGCTCCTGTCAGCTTCCGCATGGCTTGAGACATCAATCGTGCGTGCAGACCCATTTTTGAGTCACCCATTTCTCCTTCGATTTCACTTCGGGGTTCCAGTGCCGCTACCGAGTCGATGACAATGATGTCGATGGCACCGGAGCGAATCAGGTTTTCTGTAATCTCAAGGGCCTGCTCTCCGTTATCCGGCTGTGAAATGAGAAGATTTTCAGTATCCACGCCAAGACTTTCTGCGTAAAACCTGTCAAATGCGTGTTCAGCATCAATAAAGGCGGCTATGCCACCCAGTTTTTGGCATTCAGCGATCGCGTGTATGGCGAGAGTTGTTTTTCCTGAAGACTCTGGTCCGTATATTTCAACGACACGACCACGTGGTAGTCCGCCGATTCCCAGGGCGATATCGAGACCAACAGATCCCGTGGGTATGGCTTCAATGTCAACAACCTGGCGATCACCAAGCATCATAACTGATCCCTTGCCATATTGTTTTTCAAGACGGTCGACCGTCATTTTGAGCGCTTTTAACTTCGCATCTTTTTCCTTAGACATGCGTATAAATTTAATGTGATGATATAATGATAAAGGTAATATATTCTTTTTAGCTATGTGAGTGCGACAGAGCCGATAGTAAAGCTCAAATTAGTTTATGTGTTTTGACACATGATTACCGGTCCGCAGGTATGCTCAGCATTGATATCATGTGGTGAAGCAAGTATAAACATAAAAGTGGCTCGAGTCAACAACACAAAAGCCCCGATCGCCATAGCGCCGGGGCCCTGTTTTTTCATAGATTCAGTACGTTACAGACTGAATTTCAAAGCGTTGTCTCTGCTGTATTTGAGGATGTTCTCCACGGAGGATTGCGATGGACGAAGTCGTGTTTTTCTCAAAGAAAGAAGTGTTTTCTTCATTTGAGTGTATTCGCCATTCAACTTTTCATTGTTTTCTATCACCTCGCGGAGCATAAAGCTCTCTTCAGGGGATGTTTCCCCATACAGCATTCGCAGGCATTGATTTAGAGTAAAGCTTGGCATCATATAGTTTCATTCGTGATCAAAAATAAGTTCGCCTAATTAACCGATCGAAATGGCGAATTATTGTATCAATCAATAAAAAACATCTACAGAAGCAGCGTTTTGCTCGTTTATTTCGACACTCTTCCATAATGGAGCATCATGAAGGAACGGGAACACCATACTTTGGAGGAATTCATCTTGTTCTTTGGCAATCCTGATACCGCTGGCGGGATTCTATTTCCTAAACTCCTTCCCGGGGGTGCCAGAAATGCCGTTTAAATTCAACGACCTTATCTTTTTTCACTTCTACGCCTTCCGAAATCAGCAGTGCTGCCATCAGACCCGGGTCGGGAAAATGGTTGCGCCCCGACAGCTCGCCAATGCGATTTACCACGCGGTGTGCCGGGACATCAGCGTGCATCGAGGAAAGATTTCTCAAAGCCCACCCCACCATGCGGGCGGATCCCAGAGCCAGATAGTCGGCAATTGCACCATATGTACTCACCCGCCCCTCGGGGATCGTGCGAATGACGTCGTAAATATCTTCTGCGTAGTTATTTTTAGACAAGACTAAATATTTATTTTAATCAAACTAAAGCACTTAAGCAATATATTGTATTCCAGGGAAATTCTTCTCCCAAGGTACACATTGACAACCCGCTCTGGCTATCTTTGAGGCATTCTGAGGCCTGGGATAAGACAAATTTACAGACCAAAACAGAGTAAAAACCACAACACGTGAAGATTATCGCAATTGGAGTTGCCAATCTGACAGACGCGCGTTATTTCGCTGCAATGGGAGCCGATTGGATTGGATTTAGCATGGGTCCTGATAGCCCGCTTTCTATTGAGCACGTCATGGCGTTTGCCGATTGGGTGGAGGGTCCAGAGTTTTTTCTGGATGTACGCGGCAGGTCAGAAGATCAAATTGCCGAAATGCTGGGAAATTTTCAAGCTGCGGGCCTTCTGTCGGATGAAGGGGTAGCGCTACCACACTACGCGGGAAAGATGATAACCACCTATGCGCATGATGACACAAACAATGATCCAACCGATATCTTGATTTATACGCACCGGCAGTGGCTAGAAAGAACGCCAGATGTCTATTCCAATGTTGCTGAGGAGGAATGGGTAAAGGCCTGTAACAAAGAAGAATATCAGAGCCTGAAGCGGACAACCGACATGATTTCAGGAATAGTCGTATCGGGAGGAGAAGAACAGAAGGTCGGCATTAAGTCATACGAAGACCTTGACGAGCTCATAGAGTGCATCCGCGATTAAGACCAGGGAAGCTTTCTATCCTCAGAAGTGTTGACTAGCGTCGGTTGATTTTGATTGAGTTGCTCACCATTCAGGACCCGCTCATAAAATGCAAGGTAATTTTTGGTCATTACTGCGGAGCTGAACTGATCCCGCGCATACTCATAACACCGCTTTCTGGAGTAATCCTCAACGTTTTCAATGGCAAGTGCCAGTTCAGAAGAGCTTGCTGAAAGAAACCCAACATCTTCAGGGATCAATTCTGAAAGAGAGCCGTAAGGGGTGCCAAAAACAGGACAGCCATAATAAAGACTCTCAGTAATGGCAATACCAAATGGTTCGTGCCATATTACTGGAAAAACCAGGCCCTTTGAACCCTGAATGAGGGAGTGCTTGTGGCCTCCCCCAACCATACCGTGAAATTTTGCACGAGTACTCAAAGTGAGCCTGAAGCCCTTGTTGAAATTAAGTCGCTTACCTCCCAGGACATGGAGAGAGTCATGAGTTGTTTTTTTAATTGTTTTGATAGCACCCCTTACGTTTTTAACACTCCAGGCAGCATCTGCCAGAAAATGAAAATAGGAGCGCTGGTTGTCAAGTTGCACTGTGCCATAGTCCTCCCACTCCATGCCATTGTAGACAAAGACATCAGAACCGAATCGATTCGCGTGATTTCTTGAGACAAATACGGTATTCACATCCAGCTTCCGATCATCATAAAAATTTACTTGAACAGAAGAGATATATGGCACATTGACCTCTTCCAGCGGATCATTTTCGAAATAAGAAATATGGACAAAATCAATGCCATCCGGGATCTGACTTGCAAGAGTTTTGTTCGGATCGAATATGATGATTTCCGTAAAAGGGCAACGGGAACCAGTATTGACAAGATACGTCACGCGATGGCCAAGCCTGATGAGTTCTTTACCTAGATACCAGATCACACGCTCAATACCACCGTATTTGATGGCCGGAATCACAGACTTGGAGGCAATTAGGATGTGCATTGATATTTCCTAAGATGTTAAAAGATTCTTCACAACATTTGCCACCATTTTACCTTCCGCTTTTCCCGCTAGTCTCTTGTTTGCTTCACCCATGACCCGTCCCATGTCTTTCATACCCGAAGCTCCCAGTTCAGTGACGAGTGCAGATACAAATGTAGTGAGTTCTTCCTCTCCCATTTGTTGTGGAAGAAACGCGGCTATCACCTCAATTTC
>QMOR01000103.1 GCA_003648285.1 Bacteroidota bacterium | reverse complement strand
TCACGGGCGATCATAAAGGTGGTAACCGGGATATTCAGCTTCCGACATTTCACTGCGAGAGCCAACGTCCTGTTTAATATTTTACGATCAATGCCATATGCATTCTTATAATATTTCTTTCCAACCTTGATGCACGTTGGTTTACCATCCGTGATCATCATGATCTGTTTATTCGGGTTTTTCCTTTTGCGTAAAATATCCATCGCCAGTTCTAGTCCGGCTACTGTATTTGTGTGATACGGACCAACCTCCAGATAGGGGAGGTCTTTAATTTCTACTTGCCATGCGTCATTTCCAAATACAATAATGTCAAGCGTGTCCTTTGGATATCTCGTGATAATCAGTTCGGCCAATCCCATCGCAACTTTCTTGGCAGGTGTAATGCGATCTTCGCCATAAAGAATCATAGAGTGCGAAATATCAATCATCAAAACCGTACTTGTCTGACTTTGATAATACGTCTCGTGTACATGCAAGTCTTGTTGGGTCAGGAAAAACTCGTCAATGCCATGATTGATCTGCGCGCTTTTCAACGTTTCGGTCATGGCCAATTGGTCGAGAGGATCTCCAAATGCAAAGGGTCGAATTTCTGCGGTGTGTTCGTCTCCTTGCCCTGTGTGGTTTGTTTTATGATCGCCTGATTTTGATTTGCGCAGATGATCAAAAATATCGTCCAAAGCCTGCTTGCGGAGTGATAGTTCCATTTTAGCGGCGGGGACCAATTTGTCCGACCCCTTCCCGTCGCTTTTGATATAGCCCTTGTCCTTCAGATCCTGAATAAAATCGGCAATACCGTAATTGTCATCTGTGATGCTGTACTGGTTGTCAAGTTGTGTAAGCCAGTTTAACGCCTTAGAAACATCTCCATTTGTGTGCATGAGCAACTCTTTGAAAAGCCGCAGAAGTGTTTCAAACGGATTTTCTTTAAAGGCATCGCTATCAAACTTGCGAAATCTCCAGCTGATCATTGATATCTAACGAGGATTGTAAAGTATAATTACAAAAAATAGGGACAATGGTTTAATCCTGTCGCCACAGGAGCTGGAATTTCAGCTCAAAGATCTATAGTTCCCTGCATGAAACTGATCGCCTGACCGGTGATGAGCACTCGATCTGCACGTACTTCCGTTTCAAAATATGCCCCTCTTGTTGATAATTGACGTGCAGTAAATTTCTTTTTACCCAATTTATCTGCCCAAAATGGTGCAAGTGTAGTATGACTCGATCCTGTGGCGGCATCCTCATCGATACCTGCCTGGGGATAGAAGCACCTCGCCACGTAATCGCAGTCGGACCCTTCAGCCGTCACAATAAAACCACGGCCGTCGGCTTCTTTGAGTGGATGGAATTTGACTTGCATATCCCGCACTGCACCTTCTGATTCAACACGGAAAATATAGTCAGTTGCTCCACGGTATGCTTCAATGATCGGTAGATTGAAATATTGTTTCCACCGAAGGTCAGGGACAACGTCCCTCAACGCATCAGCGGGAAAATCCAGTGTATAGCGATCTTCACCTTCCACGATGACACTCAATGGACCACTTTGCGAGTCAAACTGAATCAGATCCTGATGATATCCGAGGTGCTTATACAGGACATGTGCACTGGCCAGAGTCGCGTGACCGCACAACTCTACTTCGGTAACAGGAGTGAACCATCTGATTTGCAAAGGACTTTCTCCCGGAACAAAAAATGCCGTTTCTGCCAGATTATTCTCCATCGCAATGGCTTGCATCTGCTCTTCTTCGATCCAGTGATCGAGTGGGCAAACTGCAGCCGGATTACCTTTGAATAGTCTGTCAGCGAAGGCATCGACCTGAAATAGTTTAATATGCATATCGTGAATTTAGCGAATCATGAGACAATGACTCTACTGCTTCGTCCAATAGCGACTGATTGTCAGAAAGTACACCTTGATCTTCAGGTTCAGGTCCCCCGAGTCATCATTCATTGCAAACGAGGCATCATAGGATTTGCCTTTACGTGGGCTGTAGATATTGCCTGACCACTTACCGTTTTTATACTGCAATCCTTCAAATACAACGAGGCCCATTACCCGCCTCGCCCTCAGAGATGCATCATCGTTTTTATCATCGAATATCAAAGCGTCTCCACTTTCTTCCTTTTTCAGCCAGACCACCTTGCCCGATATCCCATTGGAAGATCGAAATATTTCCACCTTGGAATCGCCTTCATCTATGAGATATGTCCCAATGATAGCATCAGCATCCTGTGCTTTCAGGTCGATACCGCAAGAAACACAAAGCATCAGGGTTGCAATTTTAGCTGCGATGATCATGCGAAATGGGGGGAGCATACCAAGTGGAGACTTCATTAAGAATGGAAAGGCCATATGGAATAGCGAGTTGATACCTGTGAATCAAGAGAACGGATCAAATGGGCATTATTACTTCAATGTAAACGTCGACGATCCGGCCAGATGTCCCTTATTGTACACCTCGATCAAATACAGGCCCGGACCAAATGAAATCCCCGGTTGCCAGCTCATGCACACATCGACTGGCACATTTGCATAGTCCATCTCTCTGTACTGCGTATATCGCACCTGTCTTTCATTGGCATCTTCTATGATGCCCGAGCCCATCTCCTCAAGAGACATCGTTTCACCAAGAGGATTTACGACCCTCACGTAAAATCGCTCTACACCAGCTTCCGTCACCGTATTTTGTGTCGCTTCGAAACATATCTTCAGTCCCTCGGCCTTGTCCGCACGCTTCGTAAGCGACTCTTTACCACTGTTTTTGATCCGATATCCGTTTACGACGATATCATCGACCTGGATGACTGAAGCTTTGACCACCGTTTTTGAAAGAGCATCACGCTCTGTGGACAGCTCGACATTCGAGCTTTTCAATACCTCTGCCTCGCTTTCGAGCTCTTCATTGGCTTCTCGTTCTTTTTGCACTTCACCTGTCAGAATGACTTTTTCTTGTGCCAGAATATCATTCGACATGGACAATTGGGCGTTTTCTTCTTTTAAACGCGTGACTTGAGCAATATACCGATCACGCATTTTCCGAAGTTTGCCCAGTTCCACTTCTGCTTCTTCAAGATTTTTCTCGGTCAGGATCAACGTCGAAACCCTGTCTCTTTGTGCCTTCAAGTCTTCTTTTTGCGCATCGATGATGGCATTCAATTCTCCATTGGCAGTGCGCATCTCTTCCAGTCCGGAGAGAGATTCGTAGTACGTCTTCTCCAGTTCCGCAAGCTCTTTTTCTGATTCAATAAGCTGCGAACTATGCTTGTCAATGAGGTTGTCCTGATTGATTTTTGAGTACCACAAGTAGCCATTGATACCCAACAGGGCGATGATGACGACGATAGCGATGGCAATGAGCCGTTGATTGGATTGTGAATTCTTAACAGTCATAATGAATCTGAATTGTATAGGTTTTGAAGGGGGAGAGACTTTACCAGACAACCTCTAAGCTACACATTGCCGAGAGAATATCCGATATTGCCATTTCTAACGTATCACGTGAAATAAAATTTCATATTGACGGTAAATACTTAAAATCAGAATTGGACTATGGCCTCAAAAATCGCCTTGAACAGGATCTTATATCTCGATATTGAAACGGTATCTCAATATCAAAATTACGAGCAGACACCTGATGCCATGAGGCCGCTGTGGAAACATAAAGCCGGAAGATTTGCCAAGCAACTGGACGAGGAATGGACTGAGGAGGTTGCCGCGCGTCTCTATTCCGAGAAGGCCGCCCTCTATGCTGAATTTGGCAAAGTAGCCGTGATTTCTGTCGGATTCACCGTGAAGGGTGAGGATGGATATGAGTTGAAGTTGAAATCTTTTGCGAGCACAGATGAAATTGAGGTGCTGACGGGCTTTTCGAATTTAATCACAAAACATTACAACAACCCTGCACGTCAGTTTTTATGCGGTCACAACATCAGAGAATTCGACATGCCGTTTCTCTGTCGCAGAATGGTCATCCACAGAATGGAACTTCCCGATATGATAGATGTCACGGGTAAGAAACCATGGGAGACAAAACACTTCCTCGACACGATGGAATTATGGCGGTTTGGTGAATTCAGGAATTATACCTCACTTAATCTCCTGGCGCATGTTCTTGATGTGCCAACGCCAAAAGATGACATCGATGGGAGTGACGTTGGCCGTGTATTTTGGGAAGAAAACGATTTGGAACGCATCGCTGTTTATTGTGAAAAAGATGTCGCAACTTGTGCACGCGTACTCTTCCGCCTTCAGGGGGAGTCAGGTATTCCGGATGATCGTATTCACACAGCAACATAACAAACAGAGACAATGCACATAAAAAGACATGCGATAGCGCCTTCATTGCTGGCAGCCGATTTTCTGAACCTGGCTGCTGAAGCCGAAATGGTAAATAACAGCGAGGCGGATTTACTGCATCTCGACGTGATGGATGGACGATTTGTCCCGAATATCAGTTTTGGTCTTCCGGTCATTCGCGATATAAATAAGGTGTGTACAAAACCGCTGGATGTACACCTCATGATCGTTGAGCCTGAGAAGTATATCTCGGATTTCCGTAATGCCGGTGCCGACATTATTACTGTGCATTACGAGGCCTGCCCACACCTGCACCGCACGATTCAGCAGATCAAGGAGACAGGAGCACAAGCCGGTGTGGCATTAAACCCGCATACACCTGTTGCATTGCTGGAAGATATTCTTGAGGACGTTGATCTTGTGTGTCTGATGTCCGTAAACCCCGGGTTTGGAGGGCAGAAGTTCATCTACCAAACACTCCTGAAAATCAGTAAACTCAAGTCAATGATCATAGAGCGCAACCTGCACGCCCGTATTGAAATAGATGGTGGTGTGGGACTACAGAATGCGCAGAAAATCCTTGAAGCTGGCGCAGATATCCTGGTTGCTGGTAGCAGTGTGTTTAAATCAGAAAGCCCTACGGACTCGATTAGCCGTTTGAAGGCGATTGGAAGTGAGGTGTTTGAGGTTTAGAGACTTGTTTATAAGAGCAGAGGTAATAGCACACCTGACACCTTTCCAGCTACGACTTAATGTCTTCGGTCGACTCTGTGCGGTAAAGACACCAACATATAAAAGGAAAATACTACTTATTCACCGTCCACTTAAGGATTTTGATCAGGCCTAATCCTACAAAAGCAACGACAGCGAGACTGACGATAATGCTCAGTAGATTACCTACAATCCCAAGGACAGTAGGTAGCACTCTGGTGATAACCACAAATGCGACGATACCGATGATTCCGATAATGACAGCACGTGATATTTTGGAAGAATCCATTGTTTTCTGGTTTTTGACTATTCAATCAAGGGTTATCCAAATGGGTAGGTTCCAAGTTTTGCACAATATCCACATCTCGATCTACAAGATCAGATAAAGTCCATCGCAATATACAGGCTTTTAGATAAACGATACGATTTTAGGGATGATCAGAACTTTCTTTAGTAATTTCCATTCTCCGTGGGCAGTCCCCGGAGAAAAAAACCAGATTATGCAAAAATTTATTCTTCTTCTATGCATCGCATTGACTACGTATTCGGCACTGGCCCAGGAGGTCGATGCCATTGACCTTGCCAAGAAGCACGGGCTGGAGGAGTCCCAGGTCATGGAGATAGCCAGTTGGATCACTGACGTATATGGCCCCCGCCTCACAGGATCACCGATGCTCGATAAGGCAACAGCATGGGCCGTTGATGAACTCAAGTCATGGGGAATGGAGAATGTACACCTCGAAGAGTGGGGACCGTTTGGTCGGGGATGGGAGCTGGAGCATTTTGAAATACATGCCGAATCTCCTGGATTCTGGCAGGTCATAGGCTACCCCAAGGCCTGGTCACCTTCGGGAAAGGGGAGCGCCGAGGTGATATACCTGATGGTGGAGGATGAGGAGGATCTTCAGGCGTACAAGGGAAAACTCAAAGGAAAGTTTGTGTTGATGGATACAATTCGGGCGGTGAAAGAGTGGATGGATCCCCCGGCAAAGAGATATGATGCCGAAGGATTGCTCAAGCTTGCGAATGCCGGTAAGCCTACCCCCAGACCGCGGCGCAATTATGCAAGTTCAGGCAGACGCAGCTTCAACAAATTGATGTGGGAATTTATCGAAGAGGAAAAGCCTTTGGCAGTGCTCGACAGGAGTTACAAGGGAGATTTGGGTACTGTCTTTGTTTCCGGAGCGCGGAGCTCCAAAGGCAGGGGGCAGGAAGTGGGCCTCAATATTGTCCCTCAGATCACATTGTCGGTTGAGCACTACAACAGGATTATGAGGTTGCTGGATAAGGGGATAAGTACAAAACTGACATTTAACATGAAGACGAGGTATGTGAATGAAGACGGGATGGAGCACAATATTATCGCAGAAATACCCGGTACAGACCTGAAAGATGAGGTTGTCATGTTTGGGGCGCATTTTGACTCCTGGCACACGGGTACTGGCGCCACTGACAACGGTGCGGGCTCTGCAGTCATGATGGAAGCTGCAAGAATATTGCTCGAAATGATCAAGGAATCCGGGGTTCAGCCACGCCGTACTTTGCGACTGGCACTTTGGACCGGTGAAGAGCAGGGATTATTTGGATCGCGAGGATATGTAGGTACGCATTACGCAGAATTTGGCGATTCAGGTTGGACACCACAATCGCTCAAACCGGCTCAAAAGAAGATATCCGCTTATTACAACCTCGACAATGGCACAGGTAAAATTCGTGGGGTTTACCTGCAGGGAAATGATGGAGTTGCCGAGATATTCAGGGAGTGGTTGGAGCCATTTCACGATCTTGAAGCAAACGTAGTAACTCTCGGGAATACAGGAGGTACGGATCATTTGGCCTTTGATGGGTCGGGAATTCCCGCATTCCAGTTTATTCAGGATCCGATTGCTTACAGTTCACGTACCCATCATTCGAATATGGATAACTGGGATCATCTTGTGGAGGATGACCTCAAGCAAGCCGCAACAATTATTGCCGCATTTGTGTGGAACACTTCGCAGCGCGATGAAAAATTGCCACGTAAGGATCCTGTTAAACGCGATAACGTTAATTAAAACCCAATAATGGACAAAAAATTTACAGCTTAATAACCTTTTGACGAACTTGAGTGTTTGGAAAACATTCATTGTTCACATTAAAATCACAAGTCATGATAAAATTTGCACTAAAGATCAGCGGAATTTTTGCGCTGATGTTATTGTCAACTGTCGCTATCAATGCCCAGAAAGCAAGCCCGGCAGCTGAGGCCACGGGACAAATTGGAAAAGCCGCTATCACAATTAATTACAGCCAGCCTGGAGTGAAAGGCCGCGAGATATATGGCGATCTGGTCCCTTACGGTGAAGTTTGGCGTGTAGGTGCTAACGAGGCCACGGTCTTTGAGGTGAGTACGGATGTCAAGGTAGGAGGGGAGAAGCTAAAGGCTGGTAAATACGGTCTATGGGTGATTCCGGGGAAAAAAGAATGGACATGGATCTTTTCTTCGACCTGGGACACATGGGGCACAAATTATGATCCGGCAAATGATGTCTTACGTGTTAAGGGATCAGTAGACGGTCTTGATGACCTGATTGAGAGAATGACATTCACGATCGGGAATGGTCATGTTGAATTACACTGGAGCACGACTTTGGCCACGTTGAATGTGAAAGGATAGTTCTCCACAGGAAATAAAAAAAAAGGGGCGAGACTGTTGATCTCACCCCTTTTTTTATTTCTAATTCCCTGACGGACTGATTGTTATTGCCCGGCAGGCTGATTGTTTCTGGCCCTCAGGAAAGGATGGTTCATCCCCCTGATCCGCGGCATTTTACTTATTTGCTTCCTCTAATGGCTCTGCCAGAAGATCGAAAAATTGATCGAGTTTCGGCATAACCAGAATCTCGGTACGTCTGTTCGAGCTTCTTCCCTGTGCTGTCGTATTGTCTGCCTTCGGCACATATTCACTACGCCCACCAGCGGTCATGCGTTGTGGATCGACATCATATTTGGTTTGCAGCATACGTACAACGCTTGTTGCGCGCTTTACACTCAAGTCCCAGTTGTCAGACACACAGTCATTTCTTATTGGCACGTCGTCTGTATGGCCCTCTACCAGGATGTCAAAGTCTTTATGGTCTTTAACTACTGACGCGATCTTGCTGAGAACCTCTTCTGCCCTTGTGTTTATCACTGCACTTCCCGACTTAAACAGAAGCTTGTCAGACAGTGAGATATATACTACACCATCTTTGACGTCAATCTGAATGTCCTCATCATTGATATCGCCAAGTGATCGCTTGAGCTTCATGACAAGGGCCATATTGATTGAGTCCTTGCGCTGAATCGAACTGTTCAGATCCTGGATATAAGCATTCTGCCTATTCATTGTTTCCAACGAAGCCTTGATACTCTGAGCCCCAGCAACGCTTACAACTGAAAGGTCTGACAATCTGTCCAGCAGATTTGTGTTCGTTTCTTTCACAAAATCGAGTTGCTCTTGCAGATTGATCACCTTTTCTCTTTCGTTTGCCAGGTCAGAATTTGCTTGCTGCAAATTACTTTCGAGGGTAGAGATCTGTCCCTCAAGGCCTGTCACCTGATCGTTGCAATCATTCAAACTGCCTTTTAACTGCTCGGTCCGGCTGTTCGAATCCTCTTCTAAGGCGGCGAATTTCTTCTTACTCACGCAAGATGTCATAAGCAAAAAGCA
Source organism: Bacteroidota bacterium (assembly GCA_003648285.1). GTDB lineage: Bacteria > Bacteroidota > Bacteroidia > Chitinophagales > Saprospiraceae > B8-G4. The sequence goes on along the minus strand of QMOR01000103.1, from coordinate 672 downwards.
AATTGCCACTACACTTAATTCTTTCATTAGATTACATTTTTTTATAATATGTAACAAACTCCTTGCCAGTTTTTTCAGGATGCTGAGGTCGGGATACGAGATGCCCTCCTCCGCCAGTTTGTCTACGGAGGATGAGACGGGATACCACGAAGGCACAGCACATCTCCGCGGGAGTCCTTTGGACAAAAATCTGGAATCTATAATCACACCCGCTTCACAGCCAGCATCAAAAACAGGGGCGCCGATCTGTCGATTCCGCTATAAGCAATGTCGACAGATCGTGGCGCCTCCCGTGAAACGGGTTTGAAGGTTGGGCTATCCGTTTGCGAGTTGTCATTCCGAAGAATGACAAAGCCTGATAAAAACAGGTTAATCATCGGCGTCATGAATGACTCCTTTAACTAGCCCGTAATTGGCCTCTCGAGGCCGCGTTCTATGAAAATACTTCAGGATACTCGCAAAACGAACGAATTCGATTCACGCGATGAACGCCGTTGCGGGGCGTCATCCGGAGGCATTCCAGAGACTGCATTTTGGTGTTTGCAAATCACCCGAGAGCAAATTGCAGCGGAAAATTATACTTTTTTAGTTGATTGGCAAAGAACTTAGTGTCGAATAGGGAAAAGATATCCAATAGCCTGGGTCTCATGGACCGTCTTGTCAGATCGTTGC
>QMOR01000102.1 GCA_003648285.1 Bacteroidota bacterium | reverse complement strand
TCCATTCCACGCCATGTTCATAATTCTTCTAAATTCCCAATATAAATACAGCACATTCTCTGTAGCTGATATTTCTAGGAACCTTTGTTTGTGTGAGATGCAAGGATATCGAAAAATTAAGTCTGCTACCGGGATGTCCCCAGGAGCCTTTTTATTACACTTTCGCCTTATAAAGGCATTTGCTTTGCTTCTGATGACTGATTTGCGCATCGGCGAAATTGCGCATGAAGTAGGCTTCGGGTCCCATAATAATTTCTCCCGTGCTTTCAAAAGAGTACTCGGTTGTCCTCCTCAAAATATAAGACATCAATTTTATGAGTTAAGTTATTTTCAGGCTAATATAAGTTACAATTGGGCTAATTTGACACCAGATTTGATTTGTAAATTGCATTTCGTACAACAATTGTGGTGAAGTGTACCCAATTCCTAATACTATTAGTATGCAAAGTTAATAACTCAAGTTTCGGCACCTAAAGTTATAGATATTTGGCGTCATTCTTTAAGAATGGAATTATTCGGCATGATGCTGTCCAATAGCTCATCAACATGTTTGTCTATGAGAATTGCAAGCTGTTGCATCGCGGTGTAAAACTGAGCCCACAACCTCTGCATCAGATTCGGAGAAATTCTATTTTGCGATATTTCACGGAATAGATATCCAATACTCTGATATTCATTGATTGCTTTTATTTGTGATAGGTGATTGTAGGCCATAAGACAAAATGTAAGATCCGAGATTTAGGCATCAAAATCTGTGGATTGACACTTCCCGTACCGCATTAATTGCTTGAGCTCCTTGAAAGAAACTTCAATGCTCCACCGGTTTTGATAAATTTTGTATGCCTGGATTGCACCCAATTTCTTATCTGTAGTTATGATTGCTCTCCAGGGTGTCCCACTTTTTTTCTCTTTGAAAAAGAAGAGTTTCATTTCAATACCCTTAAACATCACCAATACACTTACATGATGCATGCGTAGCGCTTTATTCCATTTTTTATTGGCGTCATATCTCAATCTTTTGGACAGTTGTCCTATGGTGTAGGCTCCCCCATTGTACTCATATTTCCAGTTATTAAATTTCGGTCTCGTAATCAGCCCGATTTTCTTACTTACGGCAAACCTGGCCAGTGCTACAGAGAAAAACCATGAATCAGCACGGATGTACGAGACCTTGAAGCCTTTTGCGATCGCCCTTCTCATCATTCTTATTGCGCTTTGTGTCTTCTTGTCAAATGCCTCACATACCCGTTTGTAGCCGAGGTTTGTGACATCTCTCAGCTTCACAAATCGCTTGGCAAGTTCCTTTTTTTTCAACCCCTGATTCTGCTTCTTCCCAAGTTCAATGTGTAATGAAAAATCAAGATGCAATAAATGTTTGCCTGACCAATACGCTAGATTCATGCTTTTAATCCCAAGCTGATATGACCCGGAAACATGAGAATAAATGCGTCCAATTAATTCGATTGCTTTACCTTTCTTGGGCAGATCTGTGTCATCAAGAATATAGCACGCCTCGGAACTGGTATGCAGATTTTTCTCTATTTCTATCCTGTCCATGCAGGTGTAGGCTTGTCGCATCAAGATGCTCCTCCAGTTGATTGTGCAGGAATTCTTCACTTTGTACAACACGTCTTTACAAAATGGGAGTAATCTGCCGTGATCAGAAACCATGCTTTGATGTACGCATGCAATATTCGCGGCCTTGAGTAAGACCAAAAGCCTGATTATTGATTGGCGGTGATATACAACCTGAATGTCTTGCTTGAGCCTTCTGAACGAAATTGATTGTATTTGAGTGAAAATAAGCGATGTCAAACCGCTAGAATTCTTGAACAAGGTTTTTAGGTCATCGAAAAAATCCGTAGATTGTTGATTGAGCATTGTGATTCGTTGTTTCAACCATAAGATACTCATTTAGAGTGGATTGTGGAAATAAAACACATGCTCTTTTTTTATGTTTCAAGGTGTCGAAACTTCAGTAAAGGAATATTCGGTTTATGTCCCCGGATTTTGAAATCTCAATACATAGAGTTATGAAATAGGTCAATATAAGTTACATATGGGCTAACTTGTCTCTTGCGAATTTATGTAAATTGTGTTTTGAAAAAATTTGTGTTAGCACACAAACACAAGCAGAAAGATTACAGATACGGGATAAAGAGTGTTCCGTGGGTTTGGTTCTGTTGTAATATTATTTGTACATGATTAAAACCCCGATAGTTTTGAGCCGCACCAGGAGAAGTGAAGAAGCTGGCATTAGTCAGTTATCAGATATATTTAATAATATTTCTTAATTAAAACCAATACTAATGACGCATTTAACACTAAGACTTTTGGCATTTGGCCTGATAGTATGCGCTGGTTATTTATCTAGTTGTTCTGACAATGACATAGACGTCGGAATTTCCGATGGTGAGAACGCAGTTATATTGCGACATACACAGGGAACCGAATTCTGGAGTCTAAATTACTCAGTGGTTGATTCGGGTGGATTCTATTATTGTTTAATTCCATCTGGAGATCATGAATGGCAACTGTCCTCAGGAGGATCTTGGTCACACCTAGCTGATGGAACAGGATTGAAAATATATTGTGATTGTGCTGGGCCAACTGGTTGCAATATGAAAGGTGTGTCACAAGGCAGTAAGAATATAATCACATGCGAAAAAAAAGGGTGTGTCGGTGTTTGCGAAATGAGTGTTGAATTTGTATATGGTTCAAGTCGAGACACTATTTATGAACCTGTATTTGTAAGATATCAGTAAAAATCAATTATGAAAAACCTAAAATTATTAGCCGCATTTGCTTCAATTTTGTGTTTTGCTTCCTGTGTTGAAAACGATCAAATTCGTGGTCCTTTAGAGCAGAAAATTACGCCTAGATCTTCAGATGAAACAGAATTTCAAGGCGTAGCGTATGACGTGCGTGATTCTACAGGATTCGTATATTGCATGATACCTTCGGGTGATCATGAGTGGAGGCCTGTCAAAGACACAACGTGGTATGCATTACAAGGTGGTGATGAAGTTACGATTTGGTGTGATTGTCTTGGTGCTGGAGCATGTTTGCATATAAAGGATGCAGGGAGAATACGATGTAAAAGTCAAACGTGCAGTTTTGTCTGTGATATGAGAGTTGAGATAGAGACGGCGGCGCAAGGGGATACTACATTAAGCGGTCCCATCATTGTACGTCCACGAGAGTAGAACATGATTCTGCATGTAAAATTGGCAGTTAAAGTATAGAATATGAGAATGAGATTGTTATTTGGCCTGTGTTTGATTCTGACTTGTATGGGATATACCCAGGCTGAATCAACTACCAATTCTTCTATAATAGCGAGTGCATTTAAGAAGGCATTTCAAATCGCTGAAGGTTCTTATATGATAACTCTTCAGGAGAAAAAACTAATGCGTGAAGATACTATCCGCACGATAGCGGAGGTTCATTTTAGTAAGTCTTCGACCGGGGTAAATTACTTTGTGAATGTTATTGAAGGAAAACAGGAGTGTTCTTATTATAATCATACATATACATGGTTTCCGCAGGAGGAAGTTTGCATTGAAGACGTTGGCCCATTTAAAGTTACCAGATTACCATTGCTATTTAGACCCATGCTGGATTCATCATATGCGTCAATGATTTTGGATGAGGAAAACAATATAGTTTGTTTACCTAGCACGCAGAACCCTTTGAATTTCAACTTCTTGGTTTCAGTGCCTGATAAAGGAGAAGCCTCGAATATCTCCTACAAAATAGTTATTAGTCAAGAATTAGTGATTCAAGAAATAAAGGAGAGTATTGAATTTATTGGAGAAGTGCAGATTCGCAAATGGAATATTGCCGAAATTAATATTACAAGCAATATTCAAAGCCAGTTTATAAAGGATAAATTCAATGATATTCAAAAGAACTGCCTGATTCATTTTGGAAAGGTGGTTAAAGACACTTCAGTCGAAACCCAAAATCTCATTGGCTTAAACTTAAATGAGTACCTATTGGTAAAATCTAATTATGACACAGTTTTTGTTTATAATATTCACAAGCAGTTTGTTCTCTTGGATTTTTGGTTCGTTTCGTGCTACCCGTGCATTAAGTCACTACCGCAAATTGATAAACTAAAATCTGAGTTCATTGAGAATCTCAGTGTAATTTCTATTAACACGATTGATCCGGTTGATCGGATTGAGAAATTTTATAGGAAAAGGGCGATAAATGGTAGTGTTTACACGGATATTTTACCTAATTCAATGACAGTAACAAGCTACCCTCTTTTTGTGCTGCTTAACTCTGACAAAACGATAATTTGGGCGGGTTACGGATTTTCGGAAGATTTGTTTAGGACGGTGTCGTGTTTTGTAGATCCGATTCACTGTGAAAATAAGTAACAGAGTACTTTTAACTATTTTAGGATTTATGGCTTCTTAGTTTGCTTCTTCTAATGAAAGTGGGTTTGAGGTCGATATGTCTTCATATCCGTAACACGCCCTAACTCTACTTCTTTTTTTGGCATCCAAATTTGTATAACGTTTTTGTCGGTGCAAAATCCGAGCAAAGTGACCCACCTAAACCGGAGTAAAGTGACCCACTGAATCCGGTGGAAACTGACCCACCCATTCCGGAGTAAAGTGCCCCCCTGTTTTAACGTTGATATCGATTGGCTGAAAGCTACCTTTTGCGTGTAATTAATTCACGCAAAAAATGGCAAACAAACCGATCGACATGAAGAAATTAAGAGCAGCATTACGGCTGCACAAAAACGGTCACGGTAAGAGATCAATCGCAAAAACTTGCGGGATATCGAAAGCTACTGTGAAGAAGTATATCAACCTGTTCAACGCCCTGGGCATTGAATGGAAACAGATCAAGCAGATGGATGACAAGGCGTTGTTTGATCTGTTTACAAGGACAACAAAAGACACAACAAGGTATCCGTCTGGTGAACTACATCTTGTCTGTGTGACTTCTTCGCCGTACCATTCCGGTAAAAGACAATGGAAAAGAAGAGGAACAAAGCTCATGGAATGTATGCTCTGATGGAAGCGTATGAAAGGAGTGGTAAAAAGCAGCGTGAGTTTTGCCAGGAACAAGGGATCAAAAAAGCAACATTTGGATATTGGCTGCGCAAATACAGGAGCAGGGAGACTGACGCATTGGGATTTGTCAAGATAGAAGTGAACACCCTTAAAAAATCCCTTGGGGACACTGGAGGAGTTATCATTGAAATTCAATATCCCCAAGGCCATGTGGTGCGGTTTCACGAACTGGTTCCCGCCGCTTACTTGCGCAGTGTTGTTAAATAAATCATCGATGCTGGGGACAACAGGAGCGCGACGCTATTATCTATACGGTAGGGTGACGGACATGCGCAAAAGTTTTAATGGTTTGAGTGGTCTGGTTATCAATAAAATGAAAGGTGACCTGCTCAGTGGTGATGCCTTTATTTTTATCAACAGGCGGCACAACATGATGAAGATATTGGTATGGGACAGGACAGGCTTTGTGATTTATTACAAACGGCTGGAGAAAGGGACCTTTGAAATGCTATCAGCAAAGGGGAGCCGACTGGAAATAGACTGGGCAGATCTGGTCATGATTCTGGAAGGCGTGCGTCTAAAATCAATGCGTCGGCGAGCAAGATATGCGGTGTGAAAAAAATCAACTGCACCTCATGTTTTTCCACATAAACCGGCATCTCTGTGTTGGGAAATTTATTGTGTATTTGGCATGACATGTGATAAATTTGTCATGTGAAATTGGATTACGAAACCTGTAGCAGAGAAGAGTTGATCGAGGAGAATAAAGCCCTCAATACACGGGTTGAACATGTTGAATTTGAATTGGCCCAGATCAAGCGCATGATTTTCGGAGCGAAATCAGAGCGCTTTGTTCCGGAAATAAAAGAAGAGCAGCTCAGGTTGAAATTCTTTAAGACCGAAACTGAGGCAATCACTCCTGATGAGGCTATAACAGAGTTGATTCAATACGAGCGAAAAAAGGCGAAGAAGAAAAAGCCGTCCCGTCAGCCTTTGCCGGATCACCTTGAACGAAGGGATACAGTCATTGAACCAGAGGGCGATACGACGGGTCTGAAGTGCATCGGAGAAGAGATCACCGAAGAATTGGAATACGAGGAGGCCCAGCTCTATGTCAATCGGATCATCCGCCCTAAATATGCAGATCCTGCCAATGAAGACAATGGTATTATGATCGCAGAACTTCCGAGTCGACCGATAGACAAAGGCATTGCCGGGCCTGGGTTATTGAGCAGAGTTTTGTTTGATAAATATATAGATCATCTGCCGCTGTACCGGCAAGCAAACCGGTTTAAACGAGAAAAGATTCCTTTACCCAGATCAACACTTGGAGATTGGGTGCGGCAATGCGGTAATCTACTTATTCCGTTGTATGAAATATTAGTAGAAAAGACATTGGCTGCTGATTATTTGCAAGTCGACGCCCGCCTGCCGGCCGGCAGGAATCCGGTATCCGGGTATTGACCCATGACAAGCCGAAAAGTTCGGTCAAGGGCTGTATGCTTGTGCATCACGCTCCTGTAAAGGGTTTATGTTTCTTCGCCTACAAGCGCACCAAGGAGAAAGTCAAACTACTTGAAGCATTACAGGACTATGCGGGCTATCTACAGGTCGACGGGAATGTGAGTTATGAAGAAATGGGCAGTCGCAATGGCGTGACCCTGCTCAATTGCTGGGCACATGAACGCCGCAAGTTCGATCAGGCACTCGACAATGATAAAGAACGAGCATCGCACGTACTTGGTCTGATTCAGCAGCTCTACGCCATCGAGCGTCACGCACGAGACGAGTGCCTCGATGCAACAGCCATTCTGGCTTTGCGTCAAACAGAATCTATACCAATCCTTAATGAGCTGCACGAATGGCTCCTAATCCAGTACGATGCCGTACTGCCCAAAAGCGTCATCAGCAAGGCCATTCGATACACATTAAAACGATGGGATGCTCTGACAGTATATACCACAGAGCCACGATTGCTTATTGATAATAATCCGGTGGAGAACCTGATACGACCCCTGGCACTCGGCCGGAAAAATTACCTCTTTGCCGGATCACACGAGGCTGCCCAGCGCACAGCAATCTTTTACTCCTTATTCGCCACCTGCAAACTCAATAATATTGAACCAATTGGATGGATCAAAGATGTCTTGGTAAGACTCGCCGATCATCCTGTCAACCGCATCGAAGAATTGTTGCCCCTACAAGGGTATCGCATGGGGGTGTAGTTTACCGGACGCTTACGAGCATAGGAGTATGGAAGAAGAAGAAGTCTGCGAAGATTGATGGCATTGTGACGGCGATCATGTGCATTGGCCGCTGGATGAAACAGGAAGAAGATCCGAGCAATTACGCGACGGCGGATGACATCATTTATGTTGGATCAAGTAAGCCATGAGCGATGAAGTGATTACAGTTGGTGAGTTCCTGGCAATTTATCAGAGCCACGTAAGTCCATACTCAACATACAAGGAGGCATACGAAAATGCTGAAGCTGAGGTGATTCAGAAAACCGGCAACCGCCATTACTCCAACTGCAATTCGTTCCGCCAAGTCAAGTACAAGGCTTCCCAAAAAGCAAGAACAATCTTCAAAGAATAATATCGTGAAAAGCCCGCCGAATCTAGTGTGAGATTACTTGCAAAGTGGAAGCGCCTCCCGAAATGCGAAGTGTGACGCCTCTCTCTCTATCATACTGTTGTACTTACAACGTATGTCGTCGTCAATGAAAAGAAACAGAAATCCATTGACCGCGAAGTACGTGTCCCAGTAGATCCAGTTGAGTTTGGGGTTGTTAAGAAATTTGTTCTTCGGATAGAAGTGATTGATCCCCAAGAAACTCTCGTACTGCAAGGTGTGCACGTACTCGTGAGCGAATATGCCATAAAAGTCCTCGACAGTAGCTGGCGCGATAACAATAGAATTAACGAAGGCACGACCTAGCTTACCGCCGTTGGCTCCCCCAACCGAGTCGCTTACAAATACAGGCGTGCCAGATGCAAAAGTATACTTGAGGTCAAACTTGCCTTGTGTTGCTGCTGCAATAGTGCCTGCTAGGGCAATGGGCAAAAGTTTCACTTCAGGCCGATATTTGTTCTGTCGGTCAATCTGAAATCTCACCGGCCCCATGCTAATGTGCCATGATGCCCAAAAATCGCGATTCATTGCGGCATTCTCGACCATGGAAGCTCCAACACTATGGCCGAGCTTGGAGATCCACGCGTAGCCGACTTCTTCATTCTTAGTAATCAAAAATGTGGCGTTTTTGGCTTGGTAGTTGATAAATCCACCTGCGGCACCCACCCCTGCACCTTTCGCCAAAGTCTTCCACCATTTTTCATTAGGTTTCTTATTTATTAAGGCTCCTATCCCGCCAATGGCAGCGCCAATTCCAACATTGTAGGCAAAGACCTTGTTCCTTTGACTCTCAAATGTTGGAATATGGTGTTGCTGTGCTTCTATCGCCTGGCAAACTAATATGCATCCAAGGAAACAGATCAGCCGAAACTTCGTGCGTCCAAGGCTACCTAGAAGCATTTCAAAAGCTCTTGATTCATCTTACTAATAACGCGATTTAATTGGAATACCGCGTGAACCATCAAAAATCGTGATTGTAACTACCCCATCGTAATCAGTCTCTGGCACAATGACCTCTTCCAAAATCTTGGATCTCACTATCCCCACTTTCACATGTGTTCTGTTTGCGAACTGCTGAAGGTCCGATTTGGGAATGGTATACTGTCCATCATCAGCAGTTTCCCAGTAATCGTAAATGAATGATTTCTTTAAGCCATTGTCGTTGTAGCCCATGATCCCGATTTGGACATCGTCGGCATTATTGAGATCTGGATACCATGTAACGGTCAGATTTTCGTTTGGGTCGAGTTCACCACCATGATCGTAAACGATGAAATTCACGAGTTCTGGCAATCTGAACCGAAAAAACAGGCTAGGAAGATTCTCGTCTTGCTTCAGTTCAACTGTAATAGAATCTCCGAATAGTGCTTCGCCATCACCCTTTGCATGGCCATCAAAGCCATAAACACGACGGTGCAAGCCGACAACACCAGAGTCCACCTCGATTAACTGATCATTGATCAGAAAACTGTCCGCGTAAACCCTATTTCCACTGGAATCATTGAATGTTGCAGCAATCTCAATTGTCCCTACTTGATCTGAAAAGGCAACTCCATTTGCGACAATAGACACGTGGATATCGTCTTCATCAAATGAACTAGTGCCACGCGGCTGTAGAAAAAAGCCACCCTTGTCCTTTTGCTCAGGTATTATGTTGTCAGTCCCGCATGACCCAAGGCCTAAAACCGCCGACAGTATAAGAATATGATAATATCGCATTTAATTTGATTTTAATAGTGTCAAAAAATT
>QMOR01000101.1 GCA_003648285.1 Bacteroidota bacterium | reverse complement strand
GTAATGAATGCAGCATTAGATGAATTAATCAAAGTTCTACAAGGACAATCTACAGATTTAGAAATAAAATATCTAGCTCTAGGTACTTCAAATACACCTGTTACAGATAGCGACACACAATTAGGAAACGAAATGTCCTGGTTGCCCGCTCATTTGGATCGCACAAAGAGAATGTATTTCCGGGATCGTAACCACCCCTCAATAATTATATGGTCACTGGGAAATGAAGCCGGAGAAGGAGAGATTTTCAGAACGACATACAAGTGGCTTAAAAATATGGACTCAACCAGACTAGTGCAATACGAACCTGCTCGGCTGGAAGATTACACAGATATTTTTTGTCCGATGTATCCAAAACCGAATTACCTGATGACTTATGCGGAAGGAACTCCGACTAAACCAGGCATCATGATCGAATACGCTCATGCAATGGGTAACTCGGTGGGAAACCTCCAGGATTATTGGGATATTATTGAAAATTATGACGTTCTGCAAGGAGGATTTATTTGGGATTGGGTAGATCAATCTCTGGAATACAAAGATGATGACAGGGCCCCCTATCTGGCATACGGCCATGATTATCATCCTGATCTCCCGACAGACGGTAATTTTTTAAACAATGGATTGGTGGACCCATACCGAAATCCACACCCGCATTTATACGAAGTAAAGAAAGTCTATCAACCAGTTAAATTTGAATGGGAGAAGGAGATTGGTTTAGTGAGTATCTACAACAAAAATTTCTTTGCCACTCTGGATAATGTGACGTTGAAATGGTCACTATTAGAAGACGGGACTGAAATTCAGGAAGGCAATTTTGATGAAATCAGCATTTTACCGCATCAAAAACAAGAAGTCTTTCTCCAGTTGATGCCCTTCTCGCGAAAACGGGAGTATGTGCTTGTGGTGCGATTGATTACACGTCACGGGGCTGGGTTGATCAAAGAAAATCATGAATTAGCCTTTGATCAGTTTATCCTTCAGGGATATTCTGCGGCATCTATAACGAACGAAGAACAATCTCGCCCTAACGTAAAATTGGAAAACAAGAACTATATCATTGAAGGCCATAATGCCAAATTGAGCATAGATAGTAAATCCGGGGAGATTAATCATTGGAGTTTTAATGACATCATTGTTACAGAATATCCTATAAGGCCTAATTTTTGGCGACCTCCAACTGACAATGATTTGGGAAACGGCATGCACCAGTGGGCCGAAATTTGGCGATCTGCGAGTAGCGAATTACAATCGACTCTTATTGAAAACCCGAAACCATCAGAACACGGTGTAACTTTTAAGCTACAGTATGATTTGCCGGAAGGAATCGATAGTCTATTTGTAAAATATACCTTTACCGGCAGTGGCGAACTTATAGTGGATTATGATTTTCGTCCAATGCATAAATCGTTGCCAAATATCCCCAGGATAGGAATGTACTTGTTCTTGCCCAATGATTTTACGCATATTGCGTGGTATGGCAGAGGGCCGCACGAAACCTATTGGGATCGAAAGTCGTCAGGAAAAATTGGTGTATTTGAAGGTCCGATTGGAGATCAGTTCCATCGGTACTCCCGGCCCCAGGAAACTGGAAATAAGACAGATTTAAGATGGTTAAGTGTTCGGTCAAATGATATAACACTGACGGTGCATTCACTGGACGATCAGCTTCTGCATGGAAGTGTTTGGCCTTTTAGTACATCCGAATTGGATTTTGTTGCAGGAAAAGGTGGGAGCGAATCTGCTTCTGGACTGGTGCCACTCACTTCTAAACATGGAGCTCACATACAAATGGGCAAACACGTGCAGTGGAACATCGATCACTTGCAAATGGGTGTGGGAGGAGATACATCATGGGGGCGATTAGTACATGAGGAATACACGATTCCTGCCGGGAACTATCGATATTCCTTCATTCTTAAGCCGTCTAAAAATTGACTTGCCAGTTAACGAAAAATTAAATATAGACTTGGAGAAGTTATCATTGCACGAGTGGTTTATGGCACGAAATATGAAAGAAATTAGATTACAATTAAGTGAATCTACCCCGGCATCCATACCAGGCAATTTGGATATTTGCGGATCAACGGACGATTAAATGTGATTTTACATGAAGATCTATTGTTACAGTGGACTTGGAGCAGACAGGAGGGCGTTTCGATATCTCGATTTGGCGCCGCACGAACTCGTGCATATCGACTGGATAGATCATCTCAAAAACGAGTCCCTCGAGCAGTACGCCGTGAGAATGATGTCTGTCATCAACGTCGATGAGCCATTTGCTCTGATGGGCCTTTCATTCGGGGGCATGATTGCAGTGGAAGTCTCGAAACACATCAAGCCCGAAAAACTCATCGTCATATCTAGCATCGTGTGCAAGGATGAAATGCCGGCTAAATACAAACTGGTTAAAGTATTGGGATTACACAAAATGATTCCTGTCTGGTTTTTCAAGCACCCTACGCGTCTGACAAATTACTTTTTTGGCGCAAAGACAGAAAGAGCAAAAAAGCTGTTAACTAATATCCTCCAAAGTACAGATTATGCGTTTCTGAAATGGGCAATAGGATCCATGCTAAATTGGAAAAATACTCAGAAACCAAACTGCGTCAGAATACACGGAACAGACGACCATATCCTCCCCATAGATAATCTGCCAACACACCACCGCATACAAGGTGGTGGCCATTTCATGATCGTACAAAAAGCAGATCAGCTATCAGAAATCATCACCCAAGCAATAGCCCAATAAAATCAAACGTCAAAAATCAAGCGTCAAGCGTCCAAAGTCCAACGCCCAAACATCAAAAATCAAGCGTCAAACGTCATAAATCAAATTTAATCCCCTGTGCCAACGGCAAATCATCACCATAGTTGATCGTATTCGTCTGACGACGCATATACGCCTTCCACGAATCCGACCCACTTTCACGGCCACCGCCGGTCTCTTTCTCACCACCGAATGCTCCGCCTATCTCCGCACCACTTGTACCAATATTGACATTCGCAATACCACAATCCGAACCAGCAGCAGAAAGAAATCTTTCCGATTCCTTAATATTACCGGTAATGATCGCTGAAGACAAGCCCTGGGGGACATCATTTTGTATTGATATTGCCTCTTCCATGGTTTTGTACTTGATCAGGTATAAGATAGGAGCAAATGTTTCATGCTGCACGATCTTCATGTCATTCGTGACCTCAGCAATACATGGCTTGACATAGCATCCACTGGTATAGTTACGTCCCTTGAGCACCCCACCTTCTACGAGAATCTTGCCGCCTTCTTCTTTTATTTTCTCAAGCGAATTTAAATACAAACCTACCGAGTCTTTGTCGATTAGTGGTCCGACATGGCTCTTTGGATCCAGCGGGTTCCCGATTTTTAACTGGCCGTACGCATCGACGAGCATCTTCTTCACCTTGTTATATACTTTCTGATGGACGATCAGTCGACGTGTCGACGTACACCTCTGACCGCATGTTCCAACAGCTCCAAACACAGCTGCTGTAGGTACGAGGTTGAGATCTGCTTCCGGCGTCACGATAATGGCATTGTTTCCACCTAATTCGAGAAGCGAGCGACCCAGTCGGCCAGCAACTGTAGCGCCAACAATCTTACCCATCCGTGTGCTGCCCGTAGCTGATATCAACGGCATGCGCGGATCAGTCGTCATCATCTCCCCAACCTTGTAATCTCCGTTGATCATACAAACCACACCATCTGGTACACTATTATCTTTTAGGACTTTCTGGAACAGATTCATACAAGCCACCCCGCATAAGGGCACTTTTTCTGAAGGTTTCCAAATCGTCACATCGCCACAGACCACAGCAATCATTGCATTCCATGACCAAACAGCCACTGGAAAATTAAATGCAGAAATAATTCCAACAGCACCAAGCGGATGCCATTGCTCGTACAACCGGTGGTCCGGACGCTCAGAATGCATCGACAGTCCATACAACTGACGGGACAATCCAACAGCAAAGTCGCAGATGTCAATCATCTCCTGGACTTCACCCCAACCTTCCTGTAGGCTCTTGCCCATTTCATATGACACAAGACGACCAAGCTCGTCCTTGTACTTACGTAACTCATCTCCGTACTGACGTACGATATCTCCACGTTTAGGTGCAGGAACGGTCCGCCACTGCTTAAATGCACGTTGCGAAGTAGCCATGAGCTTGTTGTAATCGGCCTTACTGGTGACGCTGACACTTCCGATCAGCGCCCCGTCCACAGGCGAATACGAATCAATGTATTTCTTGGATCCCCAGCTCTTGCTACCGGCCGTGGTTCCGTCATTTTTCTTTCTAATCTTAAGCTTCCGAAGGAATGATGTATCGATCTTCATTTGATGTGGTTTTTAAATCGCCGCAAATGTAAGGATTGGGAGTTTAGGAATGGAGGAGTGGAGGAATTAAGGAGTTAAGGAATGGAGCAAGCCCCATTTATCGATTTCCGGCACCAATAACCGCCATCAACGTGATATCACATCAAATGGCAACAGTAAAAAAGGTAGATACTAAAACAAAGAAATGATTATCCCGCATCCCGCATCCCGCATCGAGGATCGATCCTCTCCAGTCTAATGCCCAACGACCAACCTCTGCGAACCAAGATATGCTCCATCCAGCAACACAGACGTCGTATAAATCCCCGCAGGCCAATCGCCAACACGAAGCACGGCCGATCCGGAGCTATTTGTCAACTGGCGCTTATAGATGACATGTCCCATCACATCATGCACCACAAGAATCGCCTCATCATAGGAGAGGTCGGAAAAGTCGTATTGAATTTGTGAAGCCTGATTAGCAGGATTGGGATACTGCCTGAATTCGAAGGATTCGGGATCTATTGGATCGATACTCGTAGTGCCCTCCGCGGTGTAAACCCGGATGCTGAGGTCATCGATATAGATGCCGTCAAGCTCAAAGAACGCGTCAGAATACAGTGCAAAACGGATGTATAAGTCACCACCAAGAAAGTCTGCAAGACTAATTGATTCATGTACCCAATCGCTTTGCTTGCCATCATAGATCGGCTCATCTGTACGCTGAAATATCGACCCGGACGTGGCATGCTTGCCACAAAGCGTGAAAAAATTCACGCCATCTGATGAAGCTTCAACTACAGCATAATCTATGATTTCTTCAATGTCCCATTTGGCATTGAATTGTAATTCAGCATCGATCGCGTTGCGCAGATCAATAGGGTCGAGCAAGATCATTTCGTTGACCTCACCGCTGTTGTAGAATCCGTACGGAGAATCTGTCAGACTTGTTCCCCCAGTGACAGACTCCTCATCGGTACTGCCCCATGTCGATGTGCCGGGGACTTCCCATCCGTCGATAGATTCACCTGTTGCTTCAAAAGCGAGCTCTTCTGTGCTGAACACCTTCGTCACAGTTTCACGTCCCTCGAAGAATCCATTATCGATTTTTATTACAAATGTATACGCCTCACCTCGTTTGGCATCTGAAGACAGCACATAGTCATATTGGTAGATTTCTTCCTCAAACATCTCAAATCCCACTTCCTGAAATGAACCGAGGATCGTCAATTCCGGACTGAGAGACTCAACAGTAAGTGCGAGACTCCCTGAAGCCAAACCAAATCGCTTGACCATGATATCCAGTTTTCCTTGTCTTGCCGTGAGAAAGTCAGCATTGACTTCCGTTCCAACAGCAAATTTTTGTGCCAGATGCGCGAGGGTGAGATTTTTATACAAACTCGCATTGCTGAGATTGACTATTTCTGATTCCGGTGGCCAAAAACCCCAGTCTGCATCACCGAGCTCGGGTGTGACCGCAATCACGTCATGAACGGCGTACATCCAGTCAGCTGCTACACCATTTGCAAGATATCCAAGCGTTTGCTCTGTCGTTCCTGCCTTGTAACCACTCTTTGAAGAGAGGAGGTCACCGAAATTTGCAAATACTGTCGAATCGGGATTTACACTACCATCGAATCCCCATGGATAGAGCAGGAAATTTCCATATGCATGATAATTCAGGGCCAGCGAAAAGTTATGTTCAGCTAAAAAATCCCGAACAGCACGTGTTTCAGGCTCGCTAAATGGATCATCACCCCGATATGTCACAGATCCAGGTGCTGCACTAGATCCCTCGTCATCCAGGCCCCATTGAAAAGCGTAATTCCTGTTTAAGTCAACACCATCATCTTTTTCGTTGAAGATGCCATCATTGTTATTGTCGCGCTTATTTTTCCGCCAGTTTCCACCACCGTCCGGTGCAATCGTCTCATTGTAAACATACCCGTCAGGGTTTATGCATGGAATGAAATACATCTCGGTGTTATTGACCAGGTATTTGATTTCTTTATCGGAGTCATAATTTTCCAGCACGTACCACATATAGTACATCATCTGCATCAGGCTCATTGGCTCACGTGCGTGATGAAGCGCAGTGTAAAGAATTTCCGGCTCGGACTCGTCTTCATTGGGATTGTCAGAGATGCGTACCCATTCTATCTTCCTTCCTTCATGTGAAAGGTCGGTGCCGGCTTGTTTGCGGACAGAAATTAATTCAGGATACAAATTGGCCATGATGTCAAGCTCATCTATCATCTCACTATAAGTCAGATATCCACCCATCGAACCATATTTGAAGTTCTCGGGAATCTCGTATGTATAGTCGTATTGCTGACAATTGAGAGGAGCGCGTGTGGCGTTTTGATTTGCATAATGCTCCATGACATTCTCAATCAGAATCTCAACTTCAAATCCAAGTTGGCGCACCTGCTCAATTTCCCAATCGGCGAGATCGCCAATATACATGCGATGTGGTAAGTAAATACCGTGCTCCAGATCCAGGCCTGCAGTGACGAAGTCGTGCTGATCTCCAGTGGTCAGATCGACCTGTACACGTGAGTAGTTGGCTGGTGATTGCCCATAGCCAATTACGGTAAAACACAGGATCACGATACACAGGATTATACGCATAAAGGAGGTTCTCAGTTAATGCCCTCAGGGACAAGCTGCAAAAATAGAATAATCACCCATTCCAAGGGAATAATTCCATCTGTCAAATGGCAAAAACTGTGCCCCGAAGGTATATAAATATTATATGAGCAAAAAACTTAATGTGGGTCTCAAACGTGTCCGATCTTCGACATGCACC
Organism: Bacteroidota bacterium; assembly: GCA_003648285.1. Classification (GTDB taxonomy): domain Bacteria; phylum Bacteroidota; class Bacteroidia; order Chitinophagales; family Saprospiraceae; genus B8-G4. Next base: position 2,278 of record QMOR01000101.1, on the reverse strand, counting down.
AAAATGGTCTTAAATTGCGTTTTCCTGATGATAAGAATGAGATACATCACCTACTGCACAGCTTTGCTACTGACTGTCACGACTGTCGTGTCAGGGCAGGAAGAGCGTGTGAATATTGTACCCAACCCGGGCTATGAGCTTTATTCCGGGACGCCCCTTGGATGGTTTTACACCGGACGTGATTTTACACGCGTCTTGAAGTATTGGGAATCTCCCACGGCTGCATCACCGGATGTCTATGGCCCCAATGTATTCGTGCCCTCTCAATGGAAGGAGCAGGGCTTTGGGGAGTCACAACCCGCAGCCGGGAAGACCATGATAGGTATTACGGTTTACGGATGCGGAGGAGGCAAGCCCCATTGCCGTGAGTATGTGCAGATTCGCCTCAGCGAACCATTGGTAGCTGGTCAGCGGTATGCAGTGGAGTATATGACCAAGCCTCTCGAGGGATCAATCCGCATCAAAAACGTCGGTGTCGCGTTTTCTGTTGATCGTATCCACAAGAGTCTGGACGATCGCATCGCTTTGATTCCAAAAATCCAACCAACAGGGATTTTGCATTCGGAAACCGGAGCCTGGCAGCGTATTTCAGGTGAGTTTTTCGCATCAGATCCTGCCGAATTCCTGATTTTGGGAAATTTCTTTCCGGATGTAGAAACAGAATTTATACTCAGTGAGCATGGTGAGTCACTTCAGTTCGCATACTACTACCTCGATGAAGTAGTGGTGACAAAACTCCCACCAATTATTGATATACCTGTCGGAGATGATGAACTTGCCAATGTGGAGCTTGTGGCTGGAAAAACGATTGTATTGAGCAATATCTATTTCGACCTTGATCACGACGACTTCCTTCCCCGTTCGTACAGACAATTGTACGCCCTGGTAACAATCATGAAGGACAATGCCGATATGCGGATAGAGATACACGGACATACAGATAACATCGGCACGGATGAATACAACAACACACTATCGCAATCGAGAGCTACAGCCGTCGCCAATTATGTCATTGAACATGGTGTCGATGCGTCCAGGGTCTTCCCACGCGGTTTTGGTAGCTCCATGCCAGTTGCCACAAACGATACAGAACTGGGACGTCAGGAAAACAGACGTGTGGAGTTTTTGATCCTAACTAAATAAGATATCCTATCTCAACACTCTACCAATATTCCCATGCCACGATTGCGCAGATTTCTCCAGAAAAACAGACTCGAAGCCGGTTGTGACGAAGCTGGACGCGGTTGCCTCGCCGGACCGGTATTTGCCGCCGCCGTAATACTCAAACCCGGAACACGTCTGCCGGGACTCAATGACTCAAAAAAACTCAAAGAATCAGAGCGGGAAGTATTGCGGGAGCTCATCGAACGCAGGGCGATGGCCTGGGCTGTGGGTATCGTGGATCACAAAGAGATCGACCGTATCAATATTCTAAACGCCTCTATCCTGGCCATGCACAATGCTGTGAAGCAACTCATCATCAAACCGGACTGGCTGCTCATAGATGGGAATAGATTCCATGCATACGAAGGGATCCCACATACGACGGTGATACAGGGAGATGGGAAATTTGCATCAATCGCAGCTGCCTCGATCCTTGCCAAAACACACCGGGACGCTTTTATGACAGCTTTGGATAGTGAATATCCGATGTACAACTGGCAGCAAAATAAGGGCTACCCTACCGTGGCACATCGCGATGCCATCATCGTGCATGGACCCTGCTCGTATCACCGGATGTCGTTTCGACTGTATCCTCATGATGAATAGTGTCTTCAAGCCGAACAAAAATCGAGTGTTGGCTACACCATCACCGGAAGCAATGAATGATCAAAACCCCGGCTATTAGCTGATAAGGATTATCCTCGCACATGACGTCAAATACGTGTTTTTCTTGGCATAACCCTGCCCCGGAAGGTACATTTGCGATTCATTAAAAATCTTCTCATCATGAGACGATATGATGTGATCAGGCAGGGCGTGTTTTTCGTATTGTTGTTGACTGTCCTTACTCCTTTTGGGTTGTACGGCCAGGAGGATAATGAGGCCCGGAATGAAAAGCCACAGAAAACAACCTTCACATTCGGTGGCTATGCAAAGCTGGACTGGCTGGTGACCAATTTCAGGAACGGGGTTGCAGATATCAACAATCCGATCCTCGATATTCATATTCCAGGGGCAATACCTGTTGGTGAGTCGCTCAACGGGTATGATACGCAGATACACGCAAAGGAGTCGAGATTCAACTTTGAAGTGAGGAGCTCAATTTTGGGTGAGC
>QMOR01000100.1 GCA_003648285.1 Bacteroidota bacterium | reverse complement strand
GCTTCGAAGTAAAGATAGTAGCATTTGATCGAATTATTGATCCGAATACCGGCAAATATGGAAACACCAGAGCGGATCCAGAAATTGCTAAATATTGAATTGTCAGTCTCAAAACTGTTCGTACTGGGATTGATCACCCGACCGAAGTTTAGACCCGAACCAACTGATGCATCGAGCGACGGCCATCTGGCGTTCTTCGCCTCTTTTTGATTGACTATCGACGATTCCAGGTTGATTTCGGCCTGCTCAACCGTGAGACTTTGCTCTAATGCGTACGTGATACATTCCTCGAGCGTCCAGGTGTCCTGAGTCGAAACTGTAAACACAAAAAAGAGAGAAATCAGTGTCAGTATTGTTTGCCTTTTCATAAATCAATATTCACGTCCGGTTATAGAATTTGCAAGCCCAATGATAGATATTATCCTCGCCGATGGTGAAAAAAATCTATCAAGGAAAACGAATTTACGATGAATCGCGGGTGCGATCCACATTTGTGTGAAATCAACGACCCCATTCAAAGGTAGTCGCTCCAATTGCACGGTCGTAGCGTGCCCCAAAAGGACGATAATATACGATCAGGGTATAGTCATTTGTAGATTCAAACCAATCGCCTTCCAGAGTGGTTTCATCCGGCGAACCGTCAGCATTGCCCAGTACATAGATATAATCGTAAAACCCTTGCTTCATAAATGCTGCAGTGGTGTACGACCCATATTCCTCATCATAGTACATGCGAAACTCTTCCTTCAGTGCCCAGTCCGTAAGTTCGCCGAATACATACACATCCTGCCCGTACTTGCGACCAGTTTCAAGGGTGAAAATATGTTCGACATAGTCACATCTTAAATTGTAATACTCCGGATTTGGATAATCCTTGGTACTAATCAGGAACTTGCCGTTGATATCAGACTTTGAGAAGTAGGGCTCAGTAGAACGGATGATATCCAGCTTTCCGATAGACCGGATGTGTCCATCATATCTCTCCAGTGAAAACACTCCTTCACCCCTGTATTCTGTACTTCGAATATCAACGCTTCGAAATTCCTTCCCTGCGGGAAACACGATTTTGTCCAGATAATCGAAGACGAGCAGCGAGCCTTTTTCAAATCGCGACCTCAGGTCACCAACGGCATTGTCCCATCGGCCATTTTGCAGGACGGTTGCCATGATCTCGGTCTTGGGATCCTTGATCCGCAACTCTTTCGTATCGATGTCAAACCTGATTTCCTGGTGTGTGTTCATACGGGTTACGTTGGAAGGGCGGACTTTGATGATACGCATTGTGATCACAGGAGGATCAAGCACCACAAATCTTCTGCTCAATACCGGCTTGCCGATATCACCGTCTTCATGTACGATGATCATATAATTTCCCGACTTCGTGATTTTTGTATTGCGATTCGGAATTGAAACCTCGTAGTTTGTAAATCGTATACGTGTAGTGACGGAAGCAGAGTACTCTATAATTTCTTCATTCTCAAATCCTGTCGCAAATTCATGGTACATGAGATTTGAGGGATGCCAGTGCATGTCACAATGCACTAATTGATACGTGTAGTACTTAAAGTCGGCATCCAGATCATCAAAGCTCAGAACCAGTACGGCAGGTTTGTCCAGCACGTAAATGGGTAAACTATTGGGCAGGCCAAATAGGCTCAATTGCACTGTGCGCACATTGGGTACGTAAATGTGATCCTTAAAGTAGATTTCTTGCTGGGCGTTTACGGTTGCGAAAATGCTCAGTAAAAGAAGTGCGATACAGCCTTTGGTGAATTTCATATTCTGCTCTATAACGACGCCGAATGTACGTCTATTCTTCTACCATCGATCTTCATTTTGCGGGACTCACACACCGATTATCCTCGATCCTGAAACGACATGGCCCGGCTGCACACTCCTCAGAACAATTCACACCCATGCGAGGGCTTGCGATAATTTCTTTGTCTTCAAACGGCACCGCCACGGTCGTGGCTATCGCCTGATCGGAGGAATAGCAGGATCCTTCAAAAATGTAGTTTAGCGCCTCGAGTAGTTTGGTGCTTCTTTCGTGATCGTGATGTGATGCGGATGACTTTCATTGATACCTGCGTTTGTAATACGCACAAACTTTGCCTGTTGCAATGTTGCGATGTCCTTCGCTCCGCAATACCCCATACCCGATCGCAAGCCACCGATGTACTGCACCATGACTTCCGCCAGAGTACCTTTATATGGTACGCGACCTTCGATGCCCTCGGGAACGAGCTTCCTGATATTGTCTTCTGCGTCCTGAAAATACCGATCTTTTGAGCCCATCGCCATGGCGTTTAGCGAGCCCATTCCGCGGTATACCTTAAATTTTCGTCCTTCGTATATGATTGTTTCGCCAGGTGATTCTTCACAACCCGCAAAGAGCGAACCGGCCATAATGCAACTCGCCCCTGCTACAATGGCCTTGGCAATATCCCCTGTGTACCGAATCCCCCCATCGCCTATCACAGGGACTCCTGTCCCGCGGAGGGCAATTGCAGCATTTTGAATCGCACTGAGTTGCGGTACACCTACACCCGCTACGATCCTGGTGGTACATATAGAGCCCGGGCCTACACCCACCTTGACGCCATCGGCACCAGCTTCTACCAATGCCAGTGCAGCTTCACCCGTGGCAACGTTTCCTCCTATGATTTGCAGGTTCGGATATGCTGCTTTCAATTCTTTGATCATATTGAGGACATATATCGAATGCCCATGTGCCGTGTCAACGCATATCACATCCACCTGTTTTGAGATGAGCGCCTCTACGCGTTCAAATGTGTCAGACCCAATTCCGACCGCTGCGCCAACTATCAACCGACCATGCTCATCCTTGCATGAATTGGGATAATCTTCGAGTTTCATGAGGTCGCGGAAGGTGATCAGACCCACGAGGGTATTATCATCGGCAACAACAGGGAGTTTTTCAATCTTGTGTTTCTGCAGTATTTCGCGTGCGAGCTCCAGGGTAGTCCCGTTTGGTGCTGTAATCAGATTTTTCTTGGTCATGATGGAATCAACAGACCGATCCATATCTACTTCAAAACGCAAATCTCTGTTGGTCAGAATACCTGTCAATTTTCCGGCGTCATCTATGATTGGGATTCCACCTATTTTATGGCTTCTCATGACGTGGAGTGCCTCACCGACCCGAGCACCGGCCTTGAGTGTCACAGGATCCTGGATCATGCCACTTTCCGAACGCTTCACACTGCGGACCTGATCAGCTTGCTGTTCGATCGACATGTTTTTGTGAATGATCCCGATACCGCCCTGTCGTGCAATCGAAATCGCAAGCTCCTTTTCTGTGACCGTATCCATTGCGGCAGAGATGATCGGCGCATTGAGTTCGATTTCACGAGTGAGCTTGGTTTTCGTATTTACTTCACGTGGCAAAACATCAGAAAAACTGGGAACGAGGAGGACGTCGTCAAACGTGAGAGCTTCGGGGATAGACGAATGGAGATTGCTATGATTTGTATCCATTCGCAAAGATACATTTTTAGCAAATGTGATCTAATGCTCAGCCATTTTTTATCTTGACCTTTAACAATCGCAAAATTATGGAAGTCTTTAGTGACGAATACTTCATGAAGCACGCCTTGCGGGAGGCACAGGAAGCCTTCGATGCAGGTGAAGTCCCTGTCGGGGCAGTAGTCGTTTCACAAAATCAGATTATCGCCAAGGGGCATAATAGTGTTGAGCTCCTCCGCGATGTCACTGCGCATGCCGAAATCATAGCTATCACTGCCGCGATGCAGTACCTGGATAGCAAATATCTGCCGGAGTGTACACTCTACGTTACGCTGGAGCCATGTCCCATGTGTGCCGGAGCGCTGAAGTGGAGCCAAATAGAACGCGTTGTATATGGTGCCGGTGATGATAAGGGCGGATTTATGAAATTTGGAAAGGAGATGTTGCATCCCAGGACAAAACTTGAATTCGGGATCTCGCACGACGCGTGTTCCACGTTGCTGAAGCAGTTCTTTGCTGAGGTGAGGGAGGTGGCTAAGAGTTAGTGCAAGGTTCAGGATTCTCCCTTGTCAATTCCCTTCAAAAATGGCACAAACCTAAAGTCGCCAAATTCCTCTCGCAGAAATTGACCATTTGCCTCTCGTGTAAATCGAAGCATCTTTTGAACATTGTCGCCACCGACCGGAATGACGAGCCTTCCTCCAACGGCCAGCTGATCGAGCAGCGCCTGCGGGACATCGGTCGAGCCCGCAGTCACCAAAATTCCGTCATATGGCCCATACCTGGCAAGCCCGTCACTGCCATCAGTCAGAAACGTGCGAATACCATTGTAGCCAATCTTCTGCAGGAATTTATGCGTTCTTTCAAAAAGCGGCTCAACACGTTCCACCGAATACACTTTTGCTCCGAGCTCATACAGGACACAAGCCTGATAACCTGAACCGGTACCGATCTCGAGGATTCTGTCTTTGGATTTGACTTGCAGAAGCTGAGTTTGGAAGGCGACGGTGAAGGGCTGTGAAATCGTCTGTTCATTGCCAATTGGAAATGGAATGTCGCGATAGGCCCATTCCTCAAATGCCTTGTCCAGAAACAAGTGTCGTGGGATGCGCTCCATGGCTTCAAGGACTTTCTCATCTCTGATACCTTCCTTGCGAAGCGACGCAATCAACTTGCGCCTGAGGCCTTTATGTCTGTATTTGTCTTGCAGTGGTAAGTCGTCTTGAATGAGAAAAAAAGCGATGTGTTATTTACGTAAAATTGAGCGATTGAAGCATGAAGGTGCAATATAAATTATGGTATTTTTATGACCAGTTCACATTAATAAAAAAGCATATATGAGTGATATCAAATTTGGAACGGACGGATGGAGGGCGATCATCGCTGATACTTATACACTTGACAATGTCAAGCGAGTAGCTGAAGCCACTGCAATCTGGTTGGAGGAACGTGAAAAGAAGCAAGTTGTCATAGGTTATGATTGCAGATTTGGAGGAAAAATGTTTGCTGAAGCATCGGCACAAGTCTTTGGCGCGCACCAGATCAAAGTCCTGCTTGCTCCGAAGTTTGTCTCCACTCCCATGGTGTCACTTGGTGTGGTGAAAACAGGATCAGACATAGGTGTCGTGATTACCGCGAGCCATAATCCACCATCATACAACGGCTTTAAACTCAAATCATCATTCGGTGGACCGACCATTCCGGCTGAGATTGCAGAAGTCGAGGCTTTGATACCTTCCAAACCTCTTCAGCGATTGCCATCTCTTGACAAAATGCGTGAGGACGGATTACTGGAAAGTGTCGATCTGGAGCAGATGTACTTCGATCATGTGATGTCATCGTTCGATATGGATCTGATCCGCTCATCCGGGATCCGACTGGCATTCGATGCCATGTACGGAGCAGGGCAGGATATTCTCCCAAGGATCCTGCCGGATGCGAAGTTGGTGCATTGTGAGTTCAATCCTTCGTTCAATGGCCAGGCTCCTGAACCAATCATGCGGAATCTCGGCGAGATAAGCGAATTGATCAAAACATCAGACGACATTGACATGGGCCTCGCAAATGATGGAGATGCAGACAGAATAGGCCTCTTCGATTCTGAAGGCAATTTCGTTGACTCACATCATATCCTGCTGTTGCTGCTCTACTACTTGCACAAGTACAGGAAGGAAAGTGGCAAAGTTGTAGTCACCTTTTCTGTAACCGACAAGATGCGTGTGATGGCCGAAAAATGGGGGCTCGATTTTGAAGTCACCAAGATCGGCTTTAAGTATATCGCAGAGATTATGATCCATGAGGATATCATGGTCGGCGGTGAAGAATCAGGTGGTCTTGCCGTTAAAGGCCATATCCCCGAACGCGATGGCATCTGGATCGGCCTGGTCGTCATGGAGTTTATGGCAAAAACCGGAAAATCACTTCGTGAGCTGATCGACATGGTATACGACGAAGTGGGATCATTCAATTCAGACCGGGACGATTTGCACATTGACAATGAGACAAAGGAGCATGTCATTTCACAATGTCGTGACGATGCATACACAGCTTTCGGCTCCTATGAGATCCAAAGAGTTGAATCCATCGACGGCTACAAGTTTTACCTGTCCGATAATTCATGGGTGATGATACGTCCATCCGGTACAGAACCGGTATTGCGCGTATATGCTGAAGCACCGGACGCTGCAGAAGTACGCCGCATCCTGGACGCAACCCGGGAAGCTATTTTGTAGGAGTGTAGGAATGCAGGAGTGTAGGAATGCAGGAGTGAAAACCCCAACGGGGTGATAGGATTATGGAAGACAGTATTATTTGACATCCAAACTTGCAAAAGCCTTTAACTGGTACTTGCCACTGATCCCCAGGTGACTTGATTTATCATCACTGATCGCATTGAAGGCAGTACATTCAAAATCACTGGAATAGAAAATATGGTCTATAGGGATATTGAAAAAGAAGACCGGATTATCGGTTGACCTGAGCATCACATCCCGGCGGCTATCACTCAGATTGGCAGACTGCTTGAATTCCTTGATCTCGGTTGACCAACCAGGGAGACTGAAGTCGCCTAAAGTGATGACCGGACCGTCAAGTTCACCTACATATGCACCGACTTCATGAAAGTATTCACCGATACGCTGATAAGCTTTTTCGTTTACAGGGGGTAATGTATGCGCACTGACGACATGAATTTTTGCGTCCTCATTGATCGTAACGGCCGTATGAAGGCTCGGAATCTCGTCAAACCCCTTAAACATCATCGTATCGTTTTCAGACAGTGGATATTTTGAGAAAAATGCCTTCCCATACGGATCTATCCTCTTCATTGTTGTCCTGTACGGATACCGCGTCGTGAGTTTATCTGACAAGTACTCGTCCCAGAGCGGCGTATACTCCTGAAAACTGATAAGATCCACGTCAGCGATCAGGATCGTATGCATCGTCTCGTCAAAATCCTCAGATAGCGACAAGTCAATATGTGCAACGGAGATGTCAGGGTTCTGATTTTTACTCGGAAACTTAAGGCTCTGGTCAGTGGTACCTTGTAGATATAACGCTAAAACGCCACATGCTGCAAGGGAAATAAACATCAACCTGCTCTGGTCAATAATCATAAAGAACATGGCCAGAAGCAGATTGGCGAACATGATGAGCACAGTGAAATTTGCGATCTGCTTGATGACAAATACGTCCGGAGTGAAGATGCACAAGGCTGCAATACTGATAATTAGTGCAGACAAGGTGACTTGCAGGAGTTTATGGTTGAGAATGCGTGTCATGTGTTTGCTTTCGCTGGGTGCGCGCCTAAATGTACGCCTTCTAAAACCCCGTTGCAAGTGTCACGGCTTCTTTATAGCTATTTACAATTCCTGTCTCATTCATCATCTCAATCAGGAGGATGTATATGCCTGTAGGGGCGATGCCTTGAGCATCAATAGTCCCATCCCACTTGCCCGTACTGTCAGTTCCTATGAGCAAATTGCGGAATATGACAGAAACTTCCCGCCCAAACTCGTCATAAATGCGCGCTGTGGCGATCTTGCCTGAAGCTCTGTCAGCAAAGCGAATCAATAGAAAATCCTCATGCCCGTCTCCATCCGGTGAGAAAAACTGATTCTCGATATGAAACACCGAGGTGACCGTATCAAATCGGATGTATTGAGAATTGGGCAATCCCGGGGTTCCCCAACCAGATTGCGCAGATGCCGAATTCCAATCACCATGACGCAATGCCGGAGATGTCGGACTTATTCTCTCCAAAGACACGCCGCGGGTTTCATCCAATAGCATGTGATGAAAACCTACATTGTAATATACAGAGTCGATGATCTTTCCTGTACGTGTCTGAAGTGTGATCGATCCGAAATCTCTTGACATGCCCGGGAGGTCCACCTCCAGAATTGCATTTGCCCTGCTCGATGGATAGTTGGTAATTGTGGACAATCGGTCACTTGTAAAAACAATAAATGAATCGGGATAAATGAGGAGATCAGTCGTGCTGGAGAAGTTTGTCCAGGCATTATTTTTTTCAATAGAAAGAACTAGATCACTACAATTAAGAAACATGTCCGACACGTTTATTAATTCAATAAAAGGGGAATCATCAGGCTTGGGGTCAAAGAGTATTTCGTTGATTACGAGATTTCCCGGGAGTGGAGTAGATGTTTTTATATACCCAAATGATGCTTCCTGAATTCCTGAAAAATTACGTGCGGTATCGGAAATTTGCGAAGTCATGCAAGTGTATGCCTTACCACTTGAGAGTGTGTTTTCGTATGCAAGTCGCAGTATATGGTTTGATGTCTGTATAGATGTGGGATTGCCCATGTCCGGTTCAATGCGTATTTGTTTTACCTGGATATCTGCCCCAATATTTTCATTGAAGTTCAATTCTATCGTGACGGAATCGATGGCGCTGGCCCCAATGAGTACAGGTGCAATAGTATCTGGCACTAAGGGGAAAACGTGAATGTCATCAAATGAAAATTTGTCCTTTCGTGTGGTAGTGTAATAACACTCAAGACAGAATAGTTTACCATTCTCAGGCACAAAAGTCGCATCACTCAGAGTCAGTATTTCATTGAAGGCATCGTTTTCAGTAGCTGCATAAAATGTCCATGTGCCATTGTCAGCGCGCAGGATTGACAGATCTAGTTGTACCTCCTGCTCAAATGCCAGAGTCGATGAACCCAGCAAGAAATTTTCACCGTTCTCAAGTGAGAAAAAATGTAATGGATCGGGTGCTCCATTTTGACCGATTTCAATATAATAGCCGTTCGCCACAGCCAGGTCTGTTGTGTCCAGCAAGAGGTAAATACGTATTTTATTTGAAGCTGAAGTGGCAAATTGCAAATTGAAATACATGTCCCATCTTACGGCACTCGGATTCTTAAGTGACGTGTAAAGTCTTGAAATACCACTGGATTCTGCGTTGAGTTGCAACTGAAAAGAGTCATTGACCAAAAAGTCACTGGTATCGCCAAACCAGACAGGAGACTTGGCCAAATTTCCGTCAGAAAAGTCATCTGACAACTGGCCTTGAATCTGAAAGAATATGGTTAAGAAAAGGCCTGTGAAGATGGTTTTTTTCATAGGAGCAATGTAGGAAAGGTGGCTGTGATAACTACCTTTGTAATTATCAAATTAAGATAAATTGAAAGTAGCAATTGTGGGAGCAACAGGTCTGGTTGGCCGAAAAATGCTCGAGGTTTTATCGGAACGTGATTTTAAGATAGATGAGCTGATACCCGTTGGTTCTGTAAAGTCAATTGGGAAGACTATCGTATTCAATGATCGTGAAGTGAAGGTTGTTTCATTAGATGAAGCGATTCTTGCCAAACCGGATATTGCACTTTTCTCTGCCGGTTCGGGGGTGTCTAAAGAGTGGGCGCCGAAGTTTGCTAAACAGGGCACGTATGTCATTGATAATTCATCTGCCTGGCGGATGGAACCTGGCATCCCTCTCGTGGTACCTGAGGTAAACAGTGATGACCTGCAGCGCGGAAAATATATCATTGCGAATCCAAATTGCTCAACGATTCAGATGGTCGTAGCGCTGAGTCCCTTGCATCG
>QMOR01000099.1 GCA_003648285.1 Bacteroidota bacterium | reverse complement strand
TAGCTGTCGGTGAATTGAAGGAGAGCGAGTTTAAAGATATCTTCGAAGAAGACCTGAAATCAAAACGCACTTTTGTCCATGACGTACAGGTAGATACAGACGTGGAGATGCACATCCCGGATGACTATGTCAACAGTATTGACGAACGTCTTCGCTTGTATACCGAGCTGGACAAAGTTGCCAATGAAGAAGAATTACATGATTTCACAGATAAACTTCGGGATCGTTTCGGGCCGGTCCCACGTATCGTCAGAGAGCTCTTTGAAGGGTTACGACTGAGGTGGATCTGCAAAGAAATGGGGTTTGACAGGGTTGTATTAAAAAACAATAAACTCATCCTGTTTTTTATTCAAAATCCTCAATCTGCGTTTTACGAAACGCCCTTCTTCACACAGTTTCTTGCACTAATTGCGTCTGACGGAAAGGACCTTGGTATAAAAATCAAACAATCCCGTTCGAATCTTTTGGTTATTCAGGAAAATGTTCAGTCCTTAAAGGCAGCGCACTGGACACTGGAAAAACTCCAGAAGACACTGGGCAGGACGACACCGGCGCAATCGGAATCACAATCGGAATCACAATCGGAAACACAATCGGAAACACAATCGGCTTAAATGGAGCAAAAAATATTCACTAATCAACAGGTAGATCTGAGCACATTACCAAGTGCAGACGATCTTCATTTTACTCCGCTCGAAAAGAACTACAGACGCTTACAATACATCATCTCTGTCATTGTCACGGTAGTAGTTCTTATTGGGCTTGTTATTCTGTTTTGGCTGGTCAATATACCAACGTGGATAGCTGTATTGATTTGTGGTTTCTGGATATTTATTGGTCTTCTCATTCTTGTTTTTATCAAAGAGGGATACACGCACAAGGGCTATGCTGTCCGGGCCCGTGATCTCGTATACAAGACCGGCTGGCTTTACAAAAAGCAAGTTACGGTTCCATTCAGCAGGATTCAGCATGTCGATATTAAGCAGGGGGTCCTGGAACGCAAGTATAAGCTGAGCAATCTCAATTTATACACAGCCGGTGGAGCAAGCAGTGACCTGACGATCCCAGGGATCAACATAGACGATGCCAAGCGGTTCAAGTCCTTCATATTAGGTGTAATGGAGTCGGATGAAGAAGAATAGTCTATTCGAACCACAGCGCCAGTCGATATTTGCGATCATTTTAATTTTGATTAAGATGATCAATTTTCTCGTCAGACAAGTCTGGCCCCTGGCACTTATTCTGGTCGTAAATCGCGGCGATAATCTTCAGCTGTACCTCTGGCTTATCGTTGCCGCTGTGGGTGTCATTTCGCTTACAGGATCTATCATATCTTATTATAAATTCACTTACTACATAAAAGACGATCACCTTCATATCGAGAAAGGCCTTTTGCGGAGAACAACACTTGATCTCCCGTTTGAGCGGATTCAGACAGTTGATTTTGAGCAGAATGTGATTCATCAGGCTTTTAATGTCGTCCGTGTAAATGTTGATTCTGCGGGTTCAAAAGGGAGTGAGATTTCTTTCGACGCTTTGGAAATGGATCAGGCACAGGCGATGCGTGATTTTATTCTGGCGCAAAAAGCATCGCTCAAGAGTAATGATGAGATTGAAGCAGAGCAATTTGCAGAACCTGAAGAACTCATCGTTCATCTGACTCCAGGTGATCTCGTCAAAATTGGCATCAGTCAAAATCATCTGCGCACTGCCGGAATTATTTTTGGAGCCATGTGGGCTCTCATGGACAATATTGGCCAGGCAATGGATTTGAATATCTATGACCTTGTCACTGACAAAGCCGAGGCATTCGTCACGGGGTCTATCCTGTTGGCTCTCATTGCCATTCCGCTTTTTCTTTTTATTTCATTTATATATACCCTGATCAGGACTGTACTGCGTGATTACGATTTAAATTTCACAAAGACAGCGACAGGATTCAAACTCGTGTCAGGTCTGTTGACGAGGAAGGAAAAGAGTGCACAAAAAAACAAAATTCAGATCATCGCGTGGAGTACAAATCCAATCAGGAGCCTCTTCAAGATGTACCACCTCCGCCTCTACCAGGCGGCCAGTATCGATGTCATCGGGGGAAAAGCTATCTCAGTGCCCGGGTGTTATAAACCACAAGTCGACAAGACACTCGACAGCGTTTTTCCTGGTGTGGCCGAGGTTGTTTTCGAGCAGCATGGCATTCATCCGCTTGCCAGATTCAGATTTATTCTATTTGCGGGCCTCTTCCCTTGTCTCATTTTCTCAGGGGTCGCACTCCTCACCGACAACTATTCGCTCTTCTGGGCATGGCTATACTTTCCCATTTCTATTGTGATGGGACAGCTCTATTTCAAAAAACGCAAATTGCAATTACATCAGGATTACCTCATATCGAGCAGTGGCATCTTTGGAACGAAGCACAGGATGCTGGAGATTTACAAAATGCAATCCGTCAAGCTCAGTCAGTCATTTTATCAATGGCGTAAAGATCTCGCTACTGTGACGATGTATACTGCGTCGGGTGATGTGAGCATTCCGTTTATTCCTATTGACAAGGCGCAGGAGGTTCGGGATTACTTGTTGTGGCGGATTGAGAGTGATCATAGGGGGTGGATGTGACCTTCGGTCAATCTAAATTTTGAATTTTAGATTTTGAATTTTGTCCGTCCCGAAGGGATCCCTTTGGGAAAGGACTCCTTTGGAGAATTTTTTTCGCCTAAGGGCGTCCCATCCGGAATGGGTGGGTCAGTTTCCACCGGAATCAGTTGGTCACTTTACTCCGGTTTATGTGGGTCACTTTGTCCGGAATTTGCATACTCTGCACCATTTAATGTAAATACTCCATATTTGATAAGCTCCGGTGTTCCTCCAGCCTCTCCTTCTGAGTATTTTGTTAGGTTTTTATTTCCGAATTCGGAAAGATAGAAGTGTAGAAATTTATCGCTTCTTCAGCCTTTCCGCATTGATCACCTACAAATGTTAGAAATGCTGCTATTTTCATTTTTTAAATTTTAGTTCAAACCCAAATTGGTAATAGATAAGCTCTTTTTGCAAAATTTCATTCTAGTGTTTTCTAGCATTACTGCCAACGTTAAGTATATGGTCTTGTGGCGGTTTTTGAAACACAAATATTTCAACTTACGTTGATGTTTACTTGTTGCTAATTTGCTCATATTTAGTACTTAATCCGCCATAAACTATATACATTGTTACCGCTACGTGTTTTTTCTGTCCTAGCGTTGAAATTTATTTTAAAAACACTCCATTTCATCAGTGTTGTCTTGAGGAGCTATAGTATAAATTCAAGGAGCAAAATGGCTTGGTTTTGCACTTAATGTGTTGTTTCTAGAATTTACATATTATGCTTCAATAATAAAACTTCTATCACTAAAACCAGGTAGCATATCGGCATAAGTGTGGCGAATTTCATCCTTATTATCAGCCAATGCCATTGAATAAATTACTGGCACGTAATGGTCTGGTGTTGGAGCAGCCAATAAACCTAATTTGTTTTTTTCATAGTTGATAAGTGCATTTACGTCTCTATCGTCTATTTTGTTCCTAATCCAATCCTCAAATTCAGTTTCCCAACCATATATGGTTGTATCTCCCTTTCTCATTTTAGCCATAGCTAATTTCAAATTATGAACTAGTGCTCCACTTCCAATAATTAATACACCTTGTTCTCTGTATTTCTTTAACTGCACCGCTATATCGTAATGATACTGAGCAGGCTTATCATAGTTTATACTTAATTGAAAAATAGGTACATCTGCATCAGGAAATAAGTGCATTAACATAGGCCAGTTACCGTGGTCAAATCCCCAATCGGTAGTTGTTTTAATTTCTTTAACACCTTTAGCTACAAGTTCTGCCATTTTAGGAGAGCCAGGTGCAGGGTATTTTATCGTGTAATAGTTGTCCGGAAATCCATAATAATCATAAACAGTTTTTGGGGAAGGTGAAATATTTACAAATGATCCTTTGGTGCACCAATGAGCAGACACCACTAAAATAGCGCTTACCGTATATCTTTTTCTGATTTCTTTTCCCAAATCTCCTAAATAAGTATTAAACGGATTCCCGTAATGTGGAACAGGTATATTCATAGGATTTCCGTGTGATGTAAATAAAACAGGTAATTTCTGCCCAGTTGGTTTCGTCTCATCTAACGCTTTAGCCAATCCCGACAAACCAAATGTTCCTACTCCTATTGCACCCATACTTGCAAGTATTACAAATTTTGAACGTTTCATTAATCACGTATTTTATCCATCAATTTGTTCAGTGCTTTTATTTCTGAATCATTTAGATTTTTCAAGAAAGTATCGACTTGTTTTTCTGAACCATCCATTTTTAATAACAATTCCAGTCCTTTTTCAGTAATACTTACTTCTTTTTGACGCCTATCGTTTGGGCATTCTTTTCTATCAATATATTGTAAGCCATATAGTTTATCAACTATACGGCTTACGTCAGAATTTCTATCAAGCATTCGCTCTTTTATGTACCCAATTGAAGAAGTTGTCGATTGCCTATTTCCTCTTAAAATTCGTAGCACATTGTATTGTGCTTCTGTTATTTCATGTATTTTAAGCACAGATGAAAATCTCTGATTTAGTTTTTTAGCTGTGAATATCAAATTGATAAGTCCTTTATGATACTCATTTCTAAAACGTCCTTTTATTTCATCTTCAATTTTCATTATTTAAATTTTGAAAGCAATTCTGGATTACGAACAAATGCAGTTACCCAAATTAAAATAAGTACTATTGATTGAAACATAAACGGTTCTCCGTTTGACATATGAACAACAATAGCACCTCCTATATGGGCACTTAATAAAAATGAGCCAAAAATATTTGTTTTTGGAAGCAAAAATAATAGAGCCGATATTATTTCACCTATTGCAATAATTGTTCGCCAATCTCCTAAACCCCATTTCGTAAAGCTTTCCGCCATTTCAGGCATCATAAATTTACCCATAGCACTAAAGAGTAATAATGCAGTTATTAATCCTGCTATTACCCAGCCTATTAATTTTCTTGTTTTTGACATTTGATTTTCCATTAATTATTTTACTAAATATTTGTATGTGAGCCATCACAAAAAGCTCCGTTAGCAGAATACTTGCAACCACACCAAGCTACTTTTTTATCTTCTGCTATTTCAACTTCAGTAGGTACAAAATCAGTCCCTTAATGCGAACCATCACAATAAGGTTGATTTTAACTTTCTCCGCAGGCACACAAGTATTTCTTTCCGTCTTTCTCGTCTATAACGTATGGTGATTATTGTGCAATTTTTGCCTTTTTATCATTTTAGCTTTTTTAATCTATTGAAAACACAAAAGTATGTTAAATCATTATAAGTTGCAACATATAAATAATTTTATTTTTCAATCATTAGGAAAATCAGCTCATAATTTAATCTGCAATTTTAATTCAGGTGAGTTTTTTTGCGTTAGCGGTAACTTATTTATATCTACCCAAAATACGGACATATACCCACATATTCTGGACCAAAACCGCCATATGGTACGTACTTTATATTTTTTCAATGTCACATATCATCAAAGGGATTCCTGATGGCATCACTTGTCCGTCAATGGTCACGGTGAAAGGAGTACATTCCTACTATATCTACAGCTATGGACATTAGGCAGCTCTGAAGCCAGTTCCACCGGAACAGATTATACTTCAAAGCGACAATCTCCATGTCTACTGCCATCCAAGATGCGTACTTTAGCCACCCAACGCTACACCATGTACAACGCGAAAGACGAGAAGAGACTTTACGAGCTGTCAAAATCGCTGCTCGCCGGAAACGCTGCAATGTTTCCCGAAGAGCAGGTGGCTCAGTTGAGTGATGTGATCCGCTATCACGAGTGGAAATACTACGTGCAGAACAATCCCGTCGTCAGTGATTTTGAATATGATCAGCTGTATAAGAAGCTTGAAACTTTAGAAAAGGAACACCCCGATCTGCTTTCGTCTGAGTCTCCAACTCAACGCGTATCTAGTGATTTGACGGAAGAGTTCAAGACTGTATCCCATATCATCCCGATGTTGTCCCTGGACAACTCGTATAATCTCGAGGACCTTCAAAAGTTTGACACCCAAATCAAAAAGCTGACCGGGGAGAGTGATATCGAATATGTCGTCGAACCCAAGTTTGACGGTGGGAGCATTGCAGTAATTTATGAAAATGATAAGCTGACGCGTGGGGCTACACGGGGAAACGGCGCACAAGGAGAAGAGATGACGCCCAATGCAAGGGCTATTCGCGCGATTCCCCTGAAAGCGGCATTTTCAGAACATGGGATCTATAAGGTAGAATTGCGGGGTGAGGCTGTCATTCGAAAAGATTATTTTGAAAAACTCAATAAAGAGCGGATAGAGGAAGGCCTCCCGATTCTTGCCAATGCAAGAAATAGTGCGGCCGGTGCACTGCGCACAAAAGATCCGGGAGAGACAGCCAAGCGAGGCATTGAGGCATTCATCTTCCAGATGGGTTATGCTGTGGACAAGCAGGAAGTGGATATGCTGCCCGGATTTGTGCATCATGAAGCGACCATTCACCTACTGGAGGGGCTTGGATTTAAGGTCGCTCATCGCAGTAGAAAGATTTGCAAAACGATCGAGGAGGTCCACGATTTTGTAAAGGAATGGGAGCTGAAGCGGGATGATTACCCTTATGAAATAGACGGCATGGTCATCAAGGTCAATGACTTTGCACTTCAGGAAAAGTGCGGCTATACAAGCCATCACCCCCGTTGGGCGATCGCATTTAAATTTAAGGCGAAGCAAGCCACGAGCAAGCTGCTCAATATTGAATACCAGATCGGCAAAATCGGGTCGATCACACCTGTTGCGAAGATTGAGGCAGTACAACTCGCAGGTGTGACTGTCACATCGGTATCGCTGCACAACGAGGACTTTATCACGGGCAAGGATATTCGCATCGGGGACACCGTCCTTGTCGAGCGTGCGGGAGACGTGATTCCCTATATCGTCAAGCCGATGGTAGAGCTTCGGGATGGTTCAGAACATCCCGTCGAATTCCCGCGCGAATGCCCGGTTTGTAATACCCCTCTCATCCGGTCCGAAAACGAAGCTGCCTGGCGCTGTCCGAATTATGATTGCGAAGAGCGCGTCATTCAGCGTATGATATTTCACGTTTCGAAAGACGCGATGGACATTGACGGGTTCGGCTATAAGTTCATTCGGAAATTTTACCAATTGGGATGGTTGCGCACACTTGCAGATATCTATCAGCTCGACTATGAGCAGATTGCCGCGCTGGAAGGATTCGGTCAGAAATCAGCAGACAAACTCCGCACGTCCATTAATAAAGCAAAGAAGAATTCCATCAGGCGATTCCTGCACAGCTTGAGCGTACATCATCTCGGCAAGCGGGCTTCGCAATTAATAGCTGAACGCATCCATCATGTCATGGATCTGAAATCATGGAAAATCGAAGACTATACAGACATTCCTGACATCGGACCGGTCGTCGCCGAAAACGTATACGACTTCTTCCACGACGAAAAACAAATGGCGGTACTTGAGGAGATGGAAGCCCTCGGCGTGAACATGATCCAAACTGAAGCCGACAAGCCTATCGAAGTCGCTGCCGATGCGCCACTTATTGGAAAGACAATACTCTTTACAGGCACCCTCCATCACATGGGTCGCAAGGAAGCGCAAAAACTGGCAGCCGAGGCCGGAGCAAAAAATATCAGTGCCATAAGCTCTAATCTCAATATTCTCGTCGCCGGCGAAAAAGCAGGATCGAAGCTAAAGAAGGCCATAGCCCTTGGGACAGTCGAGGTGATGACGGAGGAGGAATTCCTTGCGTTGATTGGAAAAGAGATAAATGTTTAGGTGTTTTTTGCCACTAATTTCACGAATAGGCACTAATGAGTTTTATCATGTTATTATTGAATACGTTTAGATTAGTGAAAATTCGTGCCATTCGTGGCTTACTACCTTTATTATTGTTGGTAGAGACTGCCACTAATGACACGAATGGGCACTAATAAATTCAATCTTACAAGTTCAATACTGCTTAAAATCCGTGGTTAAAAAACCTGTCATCTGGATCCTGACCTTCTCCCTCATCTTCCTGGCCACCCAGGACTACCTGTTCATTTTCAACTGGTCGGACAAACTCTGGATGGGCCTCCCCGTCTGGCTCTTTTATTTCATAGGAATCCACATCATCTTTATCATAGCGATATACCGGCTGAGCAAAGCGAGGGCCAAAAACTGATCCATGGTCTACGCAATCCTCATCGCCTATATTGCCATTACATTTCTGACGAGCCTGCGTGGTGCGCGCGAGAAAAGCAGTACCCCCGAAGGCTATTTTCTTGCGAATCGGAATCTCGGCACAGTGGCATTGTTCTTCACGATCATCGCCACCAATTTTAGTGCGTTTTACTTTCTTGGATTTGCCGGAGAGGGGTATCGGGTCGGATATCCGTATTACTTCATTATGGCATTCGGGACGGGATTTGCCTGCCTGTCGTTCTTTTTTATTGGAGAGAAAGTCTGGAAGCTCGGCAAGGAGAAAAAGTATATCACGCCGTCCGAGCTGATCCGGGGGGAGACCGGGAGTAAATGGCTGCAATGGATATTTGCGCTGGTCATGATCATTTTTACATTTCCCTACCTGGCGCTTCAGCTCATTGGTGCGGGCTACCTGATGGAAAATATGACCGGCGGAGAAGTACCTTACTTGCTGGGTGCCAGTGTCCTCACATTGTTCACCATCGGGTATGTCCTGATCGGTGGGATGAGTAGTGTGGCGAGTACCGATCTCAAGCAAGGAATACTGATGATGATCCTGATGTTTGCTGCGGTGATATGGATCGCGCAAGAACTCGGAGGGTTCATTCATGTTCAGGAGTTGGTATTTGAGGCAGTTCCTGAATTATTTGAGCGGACTGGTGTGGGAGATGTGTACACGCCGCAAAAATGGTTCAGCCTTCTCATTTTCTGGGTCTTTTGCATTCCAATGTTTCCACAGATTTTCATGCGTTTTTTCATCGCAAAGGATCTCAGCCGCTTGAGAAAGTCAGCGGTGATGTATGCCGCCATCCCGATTATCATTTCAATATTACCGATCATGATTGGGGTGATGGGACATTTGACATTTCCGGGGCTGACCGGACGTGAAGCTGATCAGATACTGCCCAAAATGCTTGTGGCGCACAGCCCTGAGTGGTTTTCTGCATTGGTCATGACAGGCGCTCTGGCGGCTTTTATGTCTACGCTTGATTCGCAATTGCTTGCTTTGAGCACGATCGTGACGCGCGATATGGTACTTCCTTTTCGCCCGAAGTTATCGCACAAGGGCCAGGTCAAAATCGGGCGCATCTGGGTCGTCATCTTTGCCTTTATCGGGCTGGCCATTGCGTGGCAGCCTTTCACGACGATATTTGCGATGGGAAAATTGGCATTTAGTGGACTATCCCTTTTGTTTCCTACTGTGATTATGGCATTGTACGTCAAGCCGTTTCCCAAACTCGTCTGTATCATCTCTATTCTTGTCAGTGAAG
>QMOR01000098.1 GCA_003648285.1 Bacteroidota bacterium | reverse complement strand
TCTTCCACAGCAAAACGCAATTCCTTGATCAACTGATCGGGCTGTTTGTAGCCGGGGCTGATTGCGATGGGGTCGAAACTTTCTGTCATGGTGACAAATGATGGATATGAGAGTTTACCCTCTAGAAGGCTGTAGGCAAGGGTGTGAATTCCCCGTTTGCCCTGTTGGACATATTTGAATTGCTGATCCTTGAATGTGATATTTTCCTTCATCTCAGCGTCGAGCTTGATGGCATAAAAATGATCATTCATGTATTTCACAACCTCAGGATCTGTAAAGGTCGTGGCATCCATGCGTTTGCACCATCCGCACCATTCCGTATACACGTCAATAAAGATCTTTTTGGGGTGCTCTTCGTTCAACTCCATTGCCTCTTCCCACGTCAGCCAATTGATCTTGTCATCGTCATTCGTCGTACTGCTCAATAATACGGTGGAAGATATTAAGGCAATGACGATGAGTAATTTGTTCATTTCTAATAGTTTAGAGCATGCATACGAATCATAACACAAATCTATGAAAAAAATTGTGCTGGGTATTGGCGGGTCAAGTGGTTCAATTTACGCTCGATTACTGTTAGAACGCCTCTCTCAAATTCCTGACCAGGTCGCCGATTGTGCTATCGTCATGAGCGAAAATGCTCATGTCAACTGGAAAATAGAACAGGAAGATAAGGAAGTGAGTTCGTATGGCCATACACTTTATGACAAGTATAACTTTTCGGCTCCATTTGCCTCAGGATCTGCACGTTATGATACCATGATCATCTGTCCGTGTTCGATGGGCCTGCTGGGTCGCATTGCAAATGGCGTGTCGGATGACCTGATGACAAGAGCTGCCGATGTCATGCTCAAGGAACGACGCAAACTGATCCTCGTTCCTCGTGAAACTCCGTACAATCTGATACACATAGAGAACATGCGCAAAGTCACCTTAGCTGGCGGTATTGTCTGCCCTGCGACACCATCGTTTTACAGCAAGCCATCGACGATTGAAGAATTAGCCATGACTGTTGTCGATCGGGTGCTTGATCTGGCCGGGTTCGGGATTGATACATTCAGATGGGGGTAGGGGACTATTGGACGTCGTCCGGGTGCACCTTCTGCTCTACCATATCTTTATTCACCTGAATGCTGGCATTCAATTCATATCCAATAAGTATGATGAGCGAGTTGATCTGCATCCAAAGCATGAGTACTATCAGCGCTCCTAGTGAGCCGTACAATTCATTGTACTTGCTAAATTTATTGACGTAGTACGAGAAGATGACCGATGACAGGATTGACAATATTGTGGCCAGCGTAGCACCGGGGGATATGAAGTTTATCTTGGTTTTCATAGATGGACCAAAACGATACGTCACACTTATTCCAGCGTAAAAAAGAATCACCATGGCAAACCAGCGTATGATTAAAATGGCATTATACCTGGCTTCATCCAGATGCGTCCATGTGAGCAGCGTATCCATGATCAGGCGTCCGATTACAATAAATAACATGGACAGGATGAAGATGCTGCCCACAATAAATGTCAGTTTCAACGCGATTACCCGGTGACCAATACCGGAGCGCGGTTGATACGAAATCGTGTAATTTTTTTCAAATCCCCTGAGCATTGTCAGCATGCCATTCGAAGCAAAAAATAGCGTCAAAAACAAACCAAAGGACAACAGCCCTCCATTCGTAATTGTGGTCAGAGAATCAATCACCTCGATGACATAGGACGAAGCCTGATCGGGGAGGAGCTGAAGGATTGACTCATTTACGGTCTCCACGAGATCCTGAATCGGGAGGTAGGGCAGCAGGGTCACAATGACAATGATGGAAGGAAACAGTGCGATAAAAAAGCTAAAGGCCATCGCATTGGCACGAATGACAATATTGTCCTTCTTGAGCTCAGCAAAAATAAAATCCAGCACATTGTACACCGGGATCCCATCGAAGCCGGGCAGCGAATGTTTCTTCGTCCAGCCTATTGCTGTCTGAAAGGGCCGGCTGGCTATGATTCGGTCGGTCAGGCTCGGTTTACTCAAAACTTGGTTTCAATGCATCAATGAGGAAATGCGGAACCGATATCCTTTTCCGTGTTCCGGCTTCGAGAAAGCAAAGAGTCACTTTTCCCACTACAGCAAGTTTATCATTTTCGAGGAATATCTCGGTGAGAAAAGTGATATCCCTGTCCGGCAGGCGCGTGACGGATGTTTTCAACGTAAGAAGGTGATCGTACAAGGCCGGCCTCAGGTATCGCACATGCATATTCATCACGGGCATCAGGATGCCATGGTCATTTTCAATGGAGGCATATCTGACGCCCAGAGAGCGCATGGCTTCCACTCTTCCTACTTCAAAGTACGCCGCGTATTGTCCGTAATAGACAAAACTCATCTGGTCCGTTTCGCTATACCGTACGCGTAGTGTGGTGGTGTGTGTGTACATCAGCTTGCTCGAATGATTGGACAACTCATACAGTGCGATCCTCCTCGTGCACGTGACAATTCACCTGAGGGCAATGAAATAATCGTGTCTTTGAGGTGCTCCGCTGTCTTGGGATCTTTTTCACACATTTTGAGAAACTCAGGAGCAGGAAGTATCGTGTAGCCGACTTGCTCCAGGGACTTTTCTGTATAGACATTGCGATCATAGGATATCGCGACACCCGGTCTGATCGCGAGCAAATTGCAGGCATCTGTCCATTGTTCGCGCTCCTGGTAGGGTGATTCACCACCTCCGCTATAAATAAACTGCATGTCTGAATTGATCTCCGAAATCATGAACTCGCGCAATGACGGATATTTTCTGCGCAAACCATTTTTTGAATGCACCGTCACATAGCTGCTCAAACCATCAGAGGCGATAGGTTTGTACGCCAACATATGTGCATGATTTATTTGCGTAAAAACCGTGTCGATATGCATGAAGGAACGGTCAACCGGGATATTTACCATGACCACGTGATCTGTCACACTCTTTTCAAAAAGTGCATCCTTCAGCGAATGAAAGGCATATTCAGTCGAACGTTCGCTACAACCCACCAACAGAAATCTGTCGTTGAGGATCATCATATCACCTCCTTCGACCGATACGCGCTCACCTTTGCGGCTTGGAGGAAATTCCTCGAGCATGTTGAGGTTGATGATCTTGCCTTCATTCTTGAGGTTTTCAAACATCGGGTGCCTCCAGAACATGAACCGCGTGAGCAAGTTCTCTCTGAAGCGCGCCTCTTTAGACGCCTTCGTTATCACAACATGATCGTTGACCATGACGGCGATATCGCGTGTAAAAATGAAATTCGGAATCGGGTCAAACAGGATCGTCTCCGTCGATGGGCAATATCCGCTGATGATGGTCTTCGCCAGTTCAGCATTGGGTAGTGCTGCAAGCTCCTGGCTGAATATCTTTGGAAGCTCTTCAAACTCGGTGATTAATCTGATGAGGTTTTCCCTTCCTTCAGGTGAATAATCCAACGACTCGCGAATCAGGTCTTCGACTTCAATTACGTTTTCGCTTCCAACAAACTGCTTCAGTACATTGGCGAAAATATCGTGCTCTTTCTGCATCTGAGATAGATGCACAATGTCATCAAACAACAATTCATGCGCCCGCTTCGGCGAAATTCGGGCGATCCCTTCGTCGGGGGCGTGAATCAGGACTTTTTGCAATTGGCCTATTTCAGAGGAGACATTCAGTGGTATCATATCGTTCTACTTGATCTTGGCAACAAAGAAAAGAAATATGCCATCAACACCTATACATTTGCATGTAATGGAGAATCGACAAGGGACGTGAATTCACGGTTCGGCTATGTGTCAATTCTGACTATATTCCTTTACTTTGCGCTATGTACGGGTTGGTCGAGCCATCACGGTACAAGATAAACTATGGAAGAGCACAAAAAGAAGTCATTTTGGAAGCGTCCCGAGGGTAAAACCGGACTCTTTGTTGTACTCGCCCTTGTGCTTGGCGGAGGCATCTTATTGTTCAATGTGCTTCCTGCGCTCATTGCTTTGACCAGTAGTATACTCGGACTGAGTGCGATGCTGTTTACGCTGGGTGTGATCGTCTACATGATCGCCGATCCGCGTACACGCAAATTATTCTGGTATATGTATAAAAGTACGATGCGCTGGATCACAGGGCTCTTTGTCCAGATTGATCCGATCGGCATCCTCAAGAGCTACGTCGAGGACCTCAAGGGGAATCTGCGGAAAATGAACAAACAGATCAGTCGCCTGCGTGGTCAGATGCATAAACTGAAAGAGCTGATCATCAACAACCAGAAGGAGATCAGATCGAATCTCGACTTGGCGAGCAAGGCAAGAGACGCCGATAAAAAGTCCATGATGATCCTCAAATCACGGAAGGCTGGACGGCTCAGGGATTCAAACATACGTCTGGAGGATCTGTATCGCAAGATGGAGATCATGTATCGTGTACTCACGAAGATGTACGAGAACTCCGAGATTCTCATGGAGGATATCAAAGACCAGGTAGAGGTCAAGGAGCAGGAGCGCAAAGCCATTCATGCCAGTCACTCAGCAATGAATTCTGCGATGTCGGTCATTCAGGGCGACAGGGACAAGCGGGCAATGTTTGACCAGGCTCTCGAAGCGATCGCTGATGACGTCGGACAGAAGATGGGAGAGATGGAGCGCTTCATGGATGTCTCCGAAAACTTCATGCAGTCCGTCGATCTGAAGAATGGAATCTTTGAAGAAGAAGGCCTGAAAATGCTCGAGATGTGGGAAACCGAAGGTGCCTCGTCAATACTAGGTGATGACAAAGAAACACTGCTGATAGAAGCCATGGACGACAAGAATGTCCTGGACCTCGACGCTCCAATGAGGAAGCCCGTCAGGGCAGGAGATCATCGGAATCAGTATGAGACGTTTTTTGACTAGCGACGCAGTCGCTGTCTTTAATTTTGAATTTTGGATTTTGAATTTTGAATTCAACAGACACGCTTCACGCGAAATTCAAAATCCAAAATTCAAAATTTCCTAAACAAGTTCGCCTCCACAGCTGCTTCCAGCGCCGGCAGTGCAACCATAGCAATGCTGATTGACCACGATATCCCTGCTTGCAAGAGCGTCTATGTCAAAATTTGAGATGTGGGTTGATTTACTGGCGACTTTGAGATCGAGCATCTGGTTGAAGTCGCAGTCGTAGATGTACCCGTCCCATGACACAGAAAGTGTGTTGCGGCACATGAGTCCATCTATAGTTGCTGGATTAAAAGCATCGACGAGCGTTTCCATATAGTCACTATACTGCTCAGATTCTATCAGATATTCGAGAAAGCGGCTGATTGGTAGATTGGTTATGGCGTAAAGGCTATTGAATGTAATTCCGAATTTGCGATCCAGTTGTCTTTTGAATTCTGCCTCCAGTTGGCATTGACTTGACGGCAGGAATGTACCAGTCGGGTTATAGACCAGGTCAAGGACGAGGCCGGACCCCTCTTTCCCATATCCCACCTTGTTGAGCATCTTGAGTGCACGGATTGAATCCTCGAAGACCCCATCACCACGCTGACTGTCCGTCCTGCGCTTGCTGAAGTAGGGGAGTGATGAAATCACCTGCACGGAATTTTCCGCAAAGAATTCGGGCAGATCGTTGTATTTCTTATTTGCCACGATGATTGTCAGGTTACACCTGTTCATGACCTTTCGGCCTTGTCTGGCACACTCTTGGACAAACCATCTGAAGTTTGGATTGAGTTCCGGTGCGCCGCCTGTGATATCGACCGTGCGGATATCGTGACGCTCGATGATCTCCAGACAGGTCTCTAGTGTTTCGCGACTCATGTTTGCCTCTGTCTGATCAGGGCCGGCATCTACATGACAGTGGCCACACGACTGATTGCAGAGCTTGCCGATATTGATTTGAAATATTTCGACAGCAGTGGGTTTCAATACACTGTGCCCATAATTTGTGATTTTGTCTGAAAACCGTACAAACTGATCATCGATCAAATCTGCATTGTTCAAAACTGTCAATTGATATCCTCCATCGCTCAGATCATTTTCACGTGACCGGAGTGATTTACTCCTTTGCTTAATTGCCATATCGTTTACATTGTCAGGCGCTTCACATGATTCATCATTTGTACACCCGTGACCAATGTCGCACCGCTGGTGATAGCTGCTGCGACATGTACTGCCTCCATCATTTGCTCTTCGTCTGCACCTTTTTGCAGGCATGTCGAGGAGTATGCATCCACACAGTATGGGCATTGTACGGCATGTGCCACTGCAAGTGCGATCAATGCCTTTTCCCGTTCTGTAAGAGCACCTTCTTTAAATACTTCCCCGTACCATTCAAAAAATTTATCTCCCAACGGCTTCTGAAAATCGGTGATATTCTTGAAGTTTTTGAGATCTGCCGGGTCGTAGTACTTTTTCTGATCCATAATTTTCGCAATCTTAAGCTTATTGAAATTTATAAGTTGTCACGCCGCATACATAATGCACAAATTCAATCGGCGTTATATCTTCATATATAGTTATGTCAGAAACAAAAATAATATTGGCTGCCTATGTGGTGGCGATTTACGCGATCTGCACTTGCGGATGTGTTCCGGACAGAGGTGCGTACACGCCATCAATACCTGGGCACAAGGTAGAAACTTTGGGAGAGGGTGTCTTCGCACGAATCCTTGTACCGGCAGGATCGTCAGTGAACCAAAACGTCCGTGGCGCCCCTGAAGAGCCCAAACCTTTTGACTTTTTGCCCTATCCGGGAAACTGGGCCGAGATCATTCAACCCCAATCTCCGAATGAGTCGTTGGGACACATACCCTTCCGCGTCATGATTCTGACGGATGCACTCGCAAAAGGATCTACTCTCGGCATCAAACCCATTGCTGTCCTACAGCTTGATAGTGCTGGTATACCCAGGGATATTATCATTGCCGTGCCGGCAGACTCTCTGCTAATGTCCCTGCAAATCGATGGATTCGTCGATTTGATCACTGAATACGAACCCGTCCGTTATATATTACAGACATGGTTTGTAAACCACAGAGGCTTTGGTGCGTTTGAAGTAGTTGGATGGCGTGATGAGGCCTATGCAAATAAGCTATTGTCGGTTGATACCATTCCCATACATTAAGACTCAGGGCAAAAAAGAAATATTCAGGTGCACACATTGACTCGGCATAATACGCATACTATTGACACACTCAACTGGCAATCCTATGCTTTTGGATTGTACGACTCAGTTGATGCGATGACCGAGAGATGGGATGGATTTGTGGATAACAAGAATGTCTTTCTGTCTTCAGCATACTTGGGTGCTTTGGAGAGCGCAACGCCAGGTCGGATGTCTTTTTATTACGTGCTCATAGAGGATGACAATGGTGTGCAGGGTGTCATTTATTTTCAACTTATCCATTTCAATGCCGGTGTGAGCCTTAACTATGATCGGAATGGTCAATCTTCGAGTACAGGAAAATTGCGGAAAGCAGTTCGGGATTTCCTTGCGCAAAGAATCGATTTCTATGCCCTCGTCTGCGGCAATTCTGCTGTGACGGGCCCTCACGGATTTCTTTTTAATGACCACATAGACCAGCAGACTCAGTTAAATATTGTCGATTGCTGTCTGGACTGGATAAAAAATGTAGCGTCTTCACAGGGATTCGATGTACAGTTAATATTCATCAAGGATTTTTATAGCCCTGTATTTACCCATAGCGATCGCTGCACCACATTTCCCCAATACAATGAATTTCAGGCGCAACCCGGAATGATTATGCCTCTGCGTGACACATGGCATAATTTTGATGATTACATGTCTGATTTGCAGTCCAAGTATCGCGTCAGGGTTCGCCGCGCCCGAAAAAAATGTGCGCACATCGAGAGAAGGATATTGTCTAAAGATGATATTCTGACTTTGGAAAGTCAACTGTACCGTTACTATCGTGCCATCGCCGACAAAGCCGTTTTCAATCTCTCTATACTGGCTGAAGATTATTTCTCCACTTTAAAAGAGAAGCTGGGAGATAAATTTCACGTATATGGATATTTCGAGGATAATCATTTAATTGCTTTTTACTCGATGATTGAAAATAATAATAGCCTTGAAGCGCATTTTCTCGGCTATGAGGAATCTGCCAACAAAAAGAAGCAAATTTATTTAAACATGCTTCTCGATATTATTGAATTTTGCATTTTAAATAAATGTGGCAAGATTCTTTTCGCACGCACTGCGCTGGAGATAAAGAGCTCAGTCGGAGCCGTGGCACACAACATGTATTTTTATTTGCAACACAGCAAGGGCTTTCACAATAAATTCCTTCCGTTAATTTTTAATGTGCTTGATCCGAAAGAGGAGTGGGTGGCGAGGACTCCGTTTCGGGAATAGGTGGTAGATTGGGGTTGTCTCTATTGTCCCTGGGGGCTCTACGATCGCTTTTGTGACAGCATTTGCATTTTTTGACAGATGGGTTGTATGTGTCAATCCGTGTTAATCCGGGAAATGCGTGGTTAAAAGAAATCAACATAAAAAGGAATCTTATTTATTCACTCACAAAATAGCTCGTAAGATCCTTCACCTTGTCAATGTCATAAATAGAAGCCTCGAGAGGACTGTCCATCGGAAGTGCTTCAAAGCTGAGAGAGTATAAATCCGCTTTGCCCCATGCATTTGATTTGGAGACGTATAAGCCGACTGTAATAAGAACAGCAACAAGGGCAACCGCTGCCGCAATATTTATCAGGTATGCGATTTTAAATTTGCGTCTCGACCTGTCAGCATCCAATTGTGCTTCAATCCTTTTCCAGGCACTCCTCGGTGGTTCAACCCGAATCTTATCTGCTTCCTGTTTAAAGTTTGATGATTGCGTATACATTTTAAATGGCTTTAAGCTTGTTTTTTTTTACTAATTCCCGCATTCGTTTTTTGGCAAGGATCAATTGTGATTTTGATGTATTGATACTTATACCAAGCAGCTCAGCGATTTCCCGGTGTTTATACCCTTCGACGACATACATATTAAATACCGTGCGATATCCCGTGGGCAATTGATCCATGAGCGCCAGGATCTCTCCAGCAAAAATATCCTCTTCGATAGATGAATTGTCCCTGATCTGCAGATCACCGATCTCGCGGATCATAAACTTGCTTTTGTTCTTTCTCAAAAGCATCAGAGCCTCATTTGTCAGTATGCGTTTCATCCAGCCCTCAAAGCTACCCTCGTCCCGATAGGTGTCGATCTTCATGAGCACCTTGCACATCCCGTTGACAAAGACATCTTCTGCATCTTCCGAAGACTTGATATAGCGTCGCACGATACCGTAGAGTACAGGAGCGTACAGCTCATACAACTTGCGTTGAGCCTCCGGATTCCTTTCCCTGCACATCTGAATGAGTTCGCGTTCGGTCATTGTCAATAGTCTTGCCTTAAAGATGCAACGAATAAAACATTTGGTGTGTGCATTGGGGATTTACATATGCACCGTTTCTATATCTTTGCGGCCTTCTTATCTCATGTACAGGCGAGTCGCGACTCGCCTGTACATGAGATAAGAAGGCCGCAAAGATATAGAAACGGTGCATATGTAAATC
>QMOR01000097.1 GCA_003648285.1 Bacteroidota bacterium | reverse complement strand
ATCCATTTGTAGAATAAATAAAAGTAAAAAATATTAAAAGCGATGGCAAAAGAAACATTTCAACGTACGAAACCACATGTCAACGTAGGTACGATAGGCCACGTAGACCACGGAAAAACAACTCTAACAGCGGCAATCACATATGTGTTGGCGGAAGACGGGTTGGCTGACAAGATGGATTATGATTCAATTGATGCTGCTCCGGAAGAAAAGGAACGCGGGATCACGATCAACACAGCTCACGTAGAATACGAAACAGTAAATCGTCACTATGCACACGTGGATTGTCCAGGTCACGCCGACTATGTAAAGAACATGGTAACGGGTGCTGCGCAAATGGATGGTGCCATCCTGGTTGTAGCCGCTACTGACGGACCTATGCCTCAAACTCGTGAACATATCCTTCTGGCACGCCAGGTTGGTGTTCCAAGTATTGTTGTGTTTATGAATAAGGTAGACCTCGTGGACGATGAGGAGATGCTTGAACTCGTAGAGATGGAAGTGCGTGAGTTACTCGATGCCTATGAGTTTGGCGGTGATGACGCAAGTGTCATCCAGGGCTCTGCTTTGAAAGCTCTCGAAGGTGATGAGGCTGCCAAGCAAGCAATCAAAGATTTGATGGCTGCTGTTGATGCAGACATTCCTGAGCCAGTTCGTGCTACCGACAAGCCATTCCTGATGCCTGTAGAGGATGTATTCTCAATTACAGGACGTGGAACTGTTGCTACCGGACGTATCGAAAGAGGAGTGATCAATACAGGTGATCCTGTTGAGATCATTGGTATGATGGCTGAAGATGAGAAGCCGATGACTTCAGTAATTACTGGTGTCGAGATGTTCAGAAAGATTCTCGAAAGAGGAGAAGCTGGTGATAACGCCGGTCTTCTGTTGAGAGGTATCGACAAGAGCGAGATTCGTCGTGGACAGGTAATTTGTAAGCCGGGTAGCGTAACACCGCACAAGCATTGCAAGTGTGAGGTTTATGTTCTAGGTAAAGACGAAGGTGGTCGTCACACACCATTCTTCAACGGATACCGTCCCCAGTTCTACTTCCGTACGACAGATGTTACAGGTGATGTCACTTTGCCAGATGGCGTTGAGATGGTAATGCCTGGTGATAATGTCACTTTGGAAGTGAAGTTGATTAATACAATAGCAATGGAAAAAGGACTTCGTTTCGCAATTCGCGAAGGTGGCCGCACAGTAGGTGCCGGTCAGGTAACGGAGATTCTTGACTAATAAAATACACGATACAGAAAATCAGACCCGAAAGGGCCTGATTTTCATCGTTTGCCACTACAAGAAGTTGTCGTGGCAATGTGTCTATCAGGGAGAAGGTTTTCACGATAGTATTTAGAGGCCTGGCCCGGATTGAATATATAATACGGGCATAGCTCAATTGGTAGAGCGACGGTCTCCAAAACCGTAGGCTGGGGGTTCAAGTCCTCCTGCCCGTGCAAATTTAATGACAGTCAGGCGTTTGGACGGTTGGCTATCTCAATATGGATTATTTGAAATGGAACAAGTACTGGATTATATCAAGGAGAGTTACAACGAACTTGTAAACAAGGTGACATGGCCGTCGTGGTCAAGTCTTTTGAGCAATACACGCCTTGTATTGGTAGCTTCGATGATTATTGCTTTGATCATCTTCTTAATGGATGCTGTGTCAAGCTTTATTTTGACGGACACGATCTATGAGCTGAGTAGGTAAAACAAGCAGATATGTCTTCTGGAAACAAATGGTACTCACTTAGGGTGATTAGCGGTAAGGAGCGCAAAATTAAAGAGCGCATTGAGCTGGAGGTTCAAAGATCCGGCTGGACAGACGTCGTACCTCAGGTGCTGGTACCTTCTGAAAAAGTGTATAAAATACGCAACGGAAAGAAGGTGATCATGGAGCGGAATATCCTTCCTGGTTACATTTTGGTCGAAATCGATCCTGCGAGATTATCCGGTGAGATTATTCAGACCATTGCCAATATCCCGAATGTGATTCACTTTCTGGGAAGAAATAATCCGATTCCAATGCAGGAGTCAGAGGCAAACAGGATGCTCGGTAAAGTTGATGAGTCGCAGGCACTGGGTGAAGCTTTGATAGAACCATTCATTGTAGGGGAAACAATTAAAATCATCGATGGGCCTTTCAAAGATTTTGTAGGAGACATTGACGAGGTAAACGAAGAGAAGAAAAAACTGAAGATTATTGTTAAGATCTTTGGTCGGGGCACAGAAGTTGAATTGAACTTCATGCAAGTTGAAAAGCAATAATAAACTGCGTTTTAAGAGAGAAGTATAATGGCTAAACAGGTTGAGACTTTTATTAAACTACAGGTAAGAGGGGGGCAAGCAAATCCCGCACCACCTGTCGGACCAGCACTAGGTGCCAAGGGCGTGAATATCATGGAATTTTGCAAGCGCTTTAATGCAAAAACTCAGGATCAGCCCGGAAAAATATTGCCGGTTATTATCACCGTTTTTAAGGACAAGTCGTTTGATTTTGTTGTAAAAACTGCTCCTGCGGCAGTGCAACTCATGGAAAAGGCACGTCTTAAAAAAGGTTCACCGGAGTCTAATCGTGTCAAGGTGGGTACAGTTACCTGGGATCAGGTAAAAGAAGTGGCCGAGGACAAGATGGTAGACCTGAATGCATTTACAATCGAGTCTGCCATGAAGATGGTGGCTGGAACAGCACGCAGTATGGGATTGGTGGTAAAAGGTACGCCACCTTGGCCTGTTGAAGAAACTGCTTAGTAATAAGAAATTTATAACAGGGAGCTCAGTGTTCCTGAGCGTTACGACCTAAAAAGATTTAGAGATGGCAAAATTGTCAAAGAAAATGACAGCTGCGAGAGCGAAAATCGACTCTGAAAAGCTGTACACATTGCAAGAAGCAATGGGTCTCGTCAAAGAGACCAATGTGACCAAGTTTGATTCTTCCGTAGATATTCATGTGCGATTGGGAATCGATCCGAAAAAATCTGATCACGCATTGCGCGGGACAGTTTCATTACCTCACGGTACCGGTAAGTCAAAGGTGGTTTTGGTTTTGTGTACTCCCGATAAGGAGGAAGAAGCAAAAGAAGCCGGGGCGGAACATGTTGGCCTCGAGGAGTACGTCGCAAAGATTCAACAAGGTTGGACAGATGTTGATGTGATCATTGCGATGCCACAAGTGATGGCTCAGGTAGGTAAAGTTGGGCGTATACTTGGACCAAGAGGGTTAATGCCTAACCCAAAGACCGGTACAGTTACACCCAATGTCGGTGCTGCTGTAGCAGAGGTGAAGAAAGGAAAGATCTCGTTCAGAGTTGATAAATATGGAATCATTCACTCACCTGTCGGACGCGTTTCTTTTTCGGCGGAAAACCTTTCTGAAAATGCAAACGAGTTGTTGACGACGTTGGTTCGTATGAAGCCCTCATCAGCAAAAGGGATATACATCAAGTCTCTCTCTGTAGCATCTACAATGAGTCCGGGAATCAAGATTGACCCCAAAATTTTTAATTAATAGCACGCAAAATCTGGTAAATCATGACTAGAAGTGAAAAAGCCACTGCGATCGAAGCTCTGAAAGTAAAATTTGCAGAGAACGATTTTTTCTATGTGACAGACTCTTCGACACTTACTGTAGAGCAAGTGAATAAGCTGCGAGGTCTGTGTTTTGAGATGGGCATAGAAATGCGTGTTGTAAAAAATACGCTGGCTGTAAAAGCCCTCGAACAGGCAGAAGATGAAAAAGGATATGCTCCTATCATCGAAGAATTGAAAGGACCTACAACCATCATGTTTACGGAGACATCAAATGCTCCGGCAAAAGTGATACAGGAATTTAGAAAAGATTTTGATAAACCTATCCTCAAAGCAGCTTACATCGATTCTGACGTTTATATCGGTGATGACCAGCTAGAGGCATTAGTTAACCTTAAATCGAAAGAGGAATTACTCGGTGAGGTTATTGGTTTGTTACAATCTCCAATGAGCAACCTTATCTCGGCACTTCAATCCGGAGGAAATACAATTTCCGGACTGTTGAAGACGCTAGAGGAGAGGGGTGCTGAATAATTACGGCTTCCAAGCACACGACGCATAAAAACTTAAAATTTAAAAAACAATTTCCAATGGCAGACTTAAAAGCACTTGCGGATCAGCTCGTAGGACTCACAGTAAAAGAAGTGAGTGAATTAGCGGGTATTCTCAAGGACGAACATGGCATCGAACCAGCAGCAGCGGCAGTTGCAGTAGCAGGCCCGGCAGCGGGCGGTGACGCTGATGGTGGTGCAGCAGAGCAGACAGAGTTTGATGTAGTATTAAACTCAGCCGGCGCAGCTAAACTCAAAGTAGTTAAAGAAGTCAAGAATTTATTGGGATTAGGACTCAAAGAAGCGAAAGAACTTGTGGACAACGCTCCTGGTAACATCAAAGAAGGTGTTTCTAGGGAGGAAGCGGAGTCGATCAAGGCCGCTCTTGAAGCAGTCGGCGCTGAGGTTGAATTGAAATAATAATTCACCACAATAGCGCGTACTGCAACGATTGAAGTCTAATCAAAAATAACGCGACCTATTGGCCTAGTTGAACATTCTGTTCGACTAGGCCTTTAGTCGTCTTTGTCATTTTATAAAATTAATAACCAATGGCCGCAGGTAACAGATCAACCAAATCGGGACAAGAACGGGTGAATTTTGGCATGATCAAACTCAGCTCTGAGTATCCTGATCTCCTTGAAATTCAACTGAAGTCGTTTCAGGAGTTCTTTCAGTTGGAGACTACACCGGAAAACAGGGGAAATGAAGGTCTTTATCGTGTGTTTCAGGAAAATTTTCCGATCACAGATGCGAGAAATATTTTCGTATTAGAATTCCTCGACTACTTTGTTGACCCACCGAGATATAGCATCACAGAATGTGTTCAACGTGGATTGACGTACAGTGTGCCATTGAAGTCAAAGCTCAGATTGTCATGTAATGACGAGGAGCATGTTGATTTTCAAACGATTGTACAGGATGTTTTCCTGGGGAATATCCCCTATATGACTCCCAAAGGTACTTTCGTAATCAATGGTGCTGAAAGAGTCATAGTCTCTCAGCTGCATAGATCACCTGGTGTATTCTTTAGCCAGAGTTTTCACCCGAATGGAACCAAGATATACAGTGCCAGGGTCATCCCGTTTAAAGGTGCGTGGATGGAGTTTGCCACGGATATCAACAACGTGATGCACGCTTATATCGACAGGAAGAAGAAATTTCCCGTCACGACGTTGTTGCGTGCGATTGGTTTTGATACCGACAAGGCTATCCTCAACCTATTTGGATTGGCGGAAGAAATTTCTGTGACCAAGCGCAGCTTGAAAAAAGCGCTCGGTAGAAAGCTTGCTGCCCGCGTGCTACGCAAATGGACAGAAGACTTTGTGGATGAGGATACCGGGGAGGTTGTGACAATTGAGCGTAACGAAATCATTCTCGAGCGCGATGTCATTCTCGACGAAGACAACGTCGAGTTGATCCTCGAAACTGATGAAGAAACAATCATCCTTCAAAAGGAGGATATTGCTGAGGATTACACAATTATCTATAATACATTACAAAAAGATCCGTCCAGCTCTGAGCTCGAGGCTGTACAGTATATCTACCGTCAATTGCGCGGTACAGATCCACCGGATGATGAAACCGCCAGGGGGATTATCGACAAGTTGTTCTTTTCGGACAAGAGATATAATCTTGGGGAAGTCGGTCGTTACAAAATCAACCGCAAGTTGGGTACAGATGTAGCAATCGAGACGCTTGTTTTGACGAAGGAGGATATTATTTCTATCGTCAAATACCTCGTAAGTCTGATCAATCAGAGGGCGGAACTTGACGATATTGATCATTTATCTAATCGTCGCGTGCGCACCGTTGGTGAGCAATTGTATGCGCAATTTGGTGTTGGTCTGGCACGTATGGCCAGAACCATTCGCGAGCGTATGAATGTGCGTGACAATGAAGTCTTTACACCGATTGATTTGATCAATGCGAGAACACTGTCCTCAGTGATCAATTCATTTTTTGGTACAAGTCAGTTGTCTCAGTTTCTCGATCAAACAAATCCACTGTCAGAGATCACGCACAAGCGTCGTATCTCCGCACTTGGACCAGGAGGTCTGTCCAGAGAAAGAGCAGGATTTGAGGTCCGTGACGTTCACTACTCACATTACGGACGTCTTTGTACAATTGAGACACCGGAGGGACCAAATATTGGACTCATAAGTACACTTTGCGTACATGCAAAGGTGAATAAAATGGGCTTTTTGGAAACGCCATACAGAAAAGTCAATGGTGGAAAGGTCAACCTTAAAAATGCGGAATACTTATCCGCTGAAGGGGAAGACTTTAAGATAATTGCACAAGCCAATAGTCTTGTTGACGAAAATGGCATGTTTGCAACAAACAGGATTAAATGCCGGGAACATGGTGAATTCCCTGTTCTTGAACCGGCGGATGTCGAATATATGGACGTGGCGCCAAACCAGATTGTTGGTGTGAGTGCCTCGATGATTCCATTCCTTGAGAATGATGATGCCAACCGTGCACTCATGGGCTCAAACATGCAACGACAGGCAGTGCCACTCGTACGTCCACATTCTCCAATTGTGGGGACTGGACTCGAAGGGAAGGTGGCTGTCGACTCACGGATGCTCATCAATGCAGAGGGCAAAGGTGTGATCGAATACGTAGATGCGAATAAGATCATCATTAAATATGATCGCTCGGAGGAAGATCTCCTTGTGTCTTTTGAAGACAATACAAGGGAGTATATCCTGACAAAATTTCTCCGGACAAACCAGGGAACTTGTGTCAACCTCAAGCCTATCGTAAAGAAAGGTGATCGTGTGCATGAAGGCATGATCCTGTGTGATGGATATGCAACTGAGCGGGGTGAGCTCGCATTGGGACAGAATCTACGCGTAGCTTTCATGCCATGGAAGGGTTACAACTTTGAGGATGCCATCGTTTTGTCCGAACGTGTTGTGCGTGAAGATGTATTCACATCAATTCATATCCAAAACTTCGAAATGGATGTGCGGGATACAAAACTGGGTGAGGAAGAATTGACAAACGATATTCCTAACGTCAGTGAAGAGGCAACGAAGGATCTCGATGAGAATGGAATTATCAGAGTTGGTGCATGGGTAAGTGATTCGGATATTCTGATTGGCAAGATTACACCTAAAGGTGAATCAGATCCGACACCTGAAGAAAAACTCCTCCGTGCCATTTTTGGAGATAAAGCCGGAGATGTAAAAGATGCATCGCTGAAAGCACCTCCATCGACACAAGGTGTCATCATCGGTAAGCGACTATTCGCCCGGGCGAAAAAGGACAAGTTCCAAAAGACGCAGGAGAAGAAATTGTTGACGCAACTCGATGACAAGCATGCCATTATACTTAACGAATTGAAAACTATCCTTATTGACAAGTTGCATAAACTGGTCAAGGGAAAGACTTCAAAAGGCGTACGCAGTATTTACAATGAGGCGCTTATTGCCAAAGGGATCAAGTTCAGTCCGAAGGTTCTCAAAACCCTCGATTTTACACAAGTGGACTATACAAACTGGACGAACTCTGAGGATGTCAACAAATTGATCGCAAGACTTCTGCATAATTACAGTATCAAGCTCAACGAAGAGGTTGGTAAGTTTAAGCGTGCAAAGTTTAATATCAGCATTGGTGATGAATTGCCATCCGGAGTACTTAAGCTTGCCAAGGTCTATATGGCCAAGAAGCGCAAACTCAAAGTAGGAGACAAGCTTGCAGGCCGACATGGAAACAAGGGTATTGTTTCCCGGATCGTACGTCAGGAGGATATGCCATTCCTGGCAGATGGAAGTACGGTGGATATCGTTCTCAACCCGCTTGGTGTGCCATCACGTATGAATATCGGCCAGATCTTCGAGACTGTACTCGGTTGGGCCGGTCAAAAACTGGACATCAAGTTTTCTACACCGATTTTTGACGGTGCATCCATGGACGATATATCAGGCTACATCGAGCAAGCAGGATTGCCTGCCTATGGCCAGACATACTTGTACGATGGAGAAACAGGAGATAGATTCCACCAGCAGGCGACGGTAGGCGTGATATATATGTTAAAACTGTCTCACATGGTTGATGACAAGATGCATGCGCGTTCGATTGGACCGTATTCACTTATCACACAACAACCTCTTGGTGGTAAAGCACAGTTTGGGGGTCAGAGATTTGGTGAGATGGAAGTATGGGCACTGGAAGCATATGGTGCTGCTAATATCTTGCGAGAATTGTTGACGCTCAAGTCTGATGACATTGTCGGACGTGCCAAGACATATGAGGCGATTGTGAAAGGTGATAATCTTCCTGAGCCGAATATACCTGAGTCATTTAATGTACTCATACATGAACTGCGCGGTTTGGCGCTTGATATCAAGTTTGATTAATCTGTTCAATCTCAATAATTAATCCGGATTATGGCTTTTACCGATAAATTAATATCAACTCAAAATTTTACAAAGATCACGTTGAGTCTCTGCTCTCCTGATGATATTCTGGAGCGGTCTTATGGCGAAGTTCTGAAGCCAGAGACAATCAACTATCGTTCGTACAAGCCAGAGCGCGATGGCTTGTTCTGTGAGCGCATTTTTGGTCCTGTTAAGGATTATGAGTGCTATTGTGGAAAGTACAAGCGTATCAGATACAAGGGAATTGTTTGTGACCGATGCGGGGTAGAGGTAACAGAGAAGAAAGTACGTCGCGAACGCATGGGGCATATACGTCTCGTGGTACCTGTGGTGCACATCTGGTTCTTCAAATCTCTTCCAAACAAAATTGGTTACCTCCTCGGTTTATCTTCGAAGAAGCTTGAGTCGATCATCTATTACGAAAGGTATTGTGTGATTCAGGCTGGGGTGAAGGAGCCGGAGGGAATGGCAAAGATGGATCTGCTGACAGAGGAGGAGTACTTTGAAGTTCTGGATACACTTCCAGAAAACAATCAACTCCTTGAAGATAGTGATCCGAACAAGTTTATCGCGAAGATGGGAGCTGACGCTGTCAAGAATCTTCTGGAGAGACTTGAACTGGATCAGATGTCACATGATTTGCGCTATCAGGCGGCAACAGAGACATCACAACAAAGAAAATCTGAAGCGCTGAAACGCCTGAGAGTTGTGGAGGCATTCCGCGACGGAAATACGCGAATGGAAAATCGTCCGGAATGGTCGATCATTCAGTATCTACCTGTCATCCCACCGGAGTTGAGGCCGCTGGTACCATTGGATGGTGGTCGGTTTGCGAGCTCTGACCTCAACGACCTCTATCGCCGTGTGATTATCAGAAACAATCGTTTGAAAAGATTGCTCGAGATAAAAGCTCCGGAAGTCATTCTGCGGAATGAAAAACGCATGCTTCAGGAAGCGGTGGATTCACTTTTCGATAACTCGCGTAAATCCAATGCCGTAAAAGCGGAAGGTGGCAGAGCACTAAAATCACTCAGCGATATCCTCAAGGGAAAGCAGGGACGTTTTCGTCAGAACTTGCTTGGAAAACGTGTCGATTATTCGGGACGTTCAGTAATCGTCGTAGGACCAACATT
>QMOR01000096.1 GCA_003648285.1 Bacteroidota bacterium | reverse complement strand
AGATCACATTCCAAAAATTGCATTGAACACAATCCTGGTGTAATGCACCAAAAATATGGCCGAGCTCGTGGGCTGTGACATCAAGATAAGTGGGTGTTACAATTTCAACAATACAATATGCAAACGGCGCGGTTGCATCCACCCAGGCTATTCCCCTCGCATCATAAGCATCACCAGTAAACAGAATGACAATGTCTGCACTGCCCCTTTCAGCTTCTATGAGAGGTAAAATAGCTGCTCTGTCAAAAGCGATTCCTCCACTCTCATTAAATTCCACGGGTCTGATATCGATCAATCTAAATTCGATCTCACCCTCTTCCAGGTCACTATTCATCAATGCTTGATTTGACTGTCGGATCATTGTTCTGATTCTATCTTCAACATTCATTTCGTCCTGTTCTGCCATTGGTGTATACAGCGCCAGTACATCGATGGGACAAACACCGTAAGGACCACGTGTTAATCCAGGTTTCGGTACTTTATCGGTGTGTTGCCCTTCTCCCGTTTGCCCCCCTTCGATATCACAGATTTTTTCTGTTGTTGAAAGTCTCTTTTTCACGAGAATGCTGAGCAAGGGCCTGAGTGCGTATAACTCATAGCCCGTTTCATGGATAAATATTGAACCATATACTGAGTCCTGTCTGGAAATCAATGTCACAATCCCATTGTAGCACAAACTATCAGCTATGTCAAATATGGTATCGGTCACTTCGCCATACCAATAGTAGTTGTTTGCATCAAACGCCTCAATTTGTTTGGAGGTGAGGGTTGGCGTACACTCCATATCGGGAATCCAAAGTGATAGGTCGCCGTTCGTTACGCGTTGCGAGAGCAAGTCGACTTGTACAAACCACAATGTATCAAACAACGATTGTGTTCGAATCTTGTTTATCTCAATTTGTTCAGACATAGTAAGTTGTACGTCTTGCTCACTGATAACTGTAAAAAATTCCTGAGCACTGACTTTGGCAGGAAGAAATGTGAAAGAAATAAATAATACGGCAATTAATGTGGTGCGGGTTTTCATATGCATTTGTTTAGCCCCAACAAGCAAATCAATTCATTCCGGCCACTGCTCCAAAAACACTATTAATGTCAGATCAGGCAATATTTACCCGGCCATACGGAGGCAGCACCAACCATCATGGTGGTAGCACCAGCCATACGGTGGTAGCACCAGCCATACGGTGGTAGCACCAGCCATACGGAGGTTGCATCAGCCATACGGAGGTTGTAGCATAAGAATTCAATTTACTGTCGATGTGGGTTATCTATTAATTAAATTGACTACAACAGGACATGCCAAATTTATTCGCAGGTATAAACCAAACTTAAAACCGGAACTTACTACAATGCACTCAGGCCTACAGTGATTGCATCATTACCTTATATCAAAAGCAATATGTCATTTAAATTCGAACATTGCAAATTAGGGATTACTCATAATAATAGACAAACACCCTCCCTTTCCGCGACGCAAGTGGCTGACAATCCGCACTTTACAGGCTTACACATATCAAAATTGCAATAATCCGACACGACGATATATGTATTTTGCGACATAATCCCACTAAATTATGGCTTCTTACAGGATCCCCGCATTCCGAGAATAGCCTCAAGATCGTATTAAATCATTACCAAGAATTGCATGATAAATCCACTTTCTGATTTCAATATTTATGAATAAATAATCCTGTCACACCTTCGGGCTTATTCCTTAAATCTTTGGTGGACAATGCACTCCTCCATTCCTAAACTCCTAAACTCCTCCATTCCTAAACTCCTCCACTCCTAAACTCCTCCACTCCAATATCCTCATTCCACAACGACGGTTTCTCGCCGATAAATTTTTGCATCATCTCCACACAATCCGGATTGTCCAAAACGACCACCTCTACGCCCCTGCTTTTCAGGTGCTGTTCATCACCCATGAATGTTTTATTCTCACCAATAACCACCTTTGGAATACCATAGAGCAGTATCGCGCCCGTACACATCGGACAGGGAGAAAGGGTCGTATAAATTGTGCATTGCTGGTAGACAAGGGCTGACTGGCGGCCTGCATTTTCCAGGGCGTCCATCTCACCGTGGAGAACGACACTGCCGTCCTGCACTCTCCTGTTATGACCACGACCCAGAATTTTGTCTTTATAAACGATCACGCTTCCGATGGGTATTCCGCCTTCCGCATATCTTTTTTGCGCTTCTTCGATTGCCGCTTGCATGAACTTGTTCATTGTTTTATTTTTCTTCCACAGATAAATCCGTGGGCCATTATCCGTTTTGTGGTCTGTCTAGTGAGGCAGATCTACGTCTTTTCCCCTACACACAAGACGCATTTACATTCCTCCACTCCTCCATTCCTCCACTCCTCAACTCCTCCACTCCTCAACTCCTCCACTCCTCAACTCTCAATCCATTCTGAACAACATAGGGATCGTGTAAACGGTCTTCACGCTTACTCCCTCAAACTTCACCGGGGGGAATTGACATGAACACTTTTTTACGGCACGAACAGTTGCCTTTTCGAGCCCATATCCGATATCTGTTTTTGTATCAATCGAGACCACACACCCCTCTTCGTCGAGATAGGCATCTACGATGACAGTCCCCTCTGCACCTCTGCTCATCGC
Source organism: Bacteroidota bacterium (assembly GCA_003648285.1). Classification (GTDB taxonomy): domain Bacteria; phylum Bacteroidota; class Bacteroidia; order Chitinophagales; family Saprospiraceae; genus B8-G4. The sequence goes on along the minus strand of QMOR01000096.1, from coordinate 6,980 downwards.
ATGTTGGGGATAGATGACCCGCGAATATGTACACAACAGCGACGTATTCCTTTCTGCTTCTGAAAGCTCGCTCACCAGGTGGTAGAGATAATATCGATCGTCATCGACCTGCACAAACAATGCGGTATCTCGATCCGTGATGTGCAGGAATATGTCATCTCGTTTTTCAGTTGGAAGATGCACGATCGTGTCGACTCTTCCGTTCTTTACCAGAACCGAGGCGATCCCGGTTACGATCTTTGAACTCTGTACGTTACAGGTCACAATGACATTCCCATCAGCACTTGTAAACTTAAATTGATCCTGAGCAGATAACAGGTTTACCAAAACCGCAAAAAGGAATATCATTGTTGTTCTCACGTGATGTCGTTTGATTTATTGGTCCAACATAAGACAATTCCATCAGTTCGATACACATGAGGGCGGCATCATAATACAGAATTGCAATTTAACTAACTGAATAACAGTAAATTACGGCGACGCCTGTAATTAGTAAATTTTCAGAAATTTCTCCTTGTTTGACAACCCTTCTTGCGTTAAACTGTTCGTATCAATGTTAGTCAAACTACATTGTACCTGAAGGTCTAATCAAATACATGATATGGCAGCAGCTATACAAGCAGATCCAAAGCCGACATTAATCTTTATTCCCGACATCAGTGGGTTTACTGAGTTTGTGCACACGACTGAGATATCACACAGTCAGCATATCATCGAAGAGTTGCTCGAGAGTATCATCGACGGCAATAATATTGGGTTGGAGGTGTCCGAGATTGAAGGTGACGCAATATTATTCTTCCGAATGGGAGACGCCCCCTCTGCAAAAGAGCTTCTGGGTCAGATTCAGAACATGTACAGTGCCTTTCACAGCCACCTCAAACGATATGAAAGTCAGAGGATTTGCCAGTGCGGTGCGTGTGGATCAGCTCATAATCTGCAGTTGAAATTCGTGATGCATTATGGCATCATCAGTCGTAATCAGGTAAAGTCGTTCTCCAAACTTTTCGGAAAAGATCTGATTGTCGCCCACAGACTTCTTAAAAACAATATCGAACTTGATGAATACGCTCTTTTTACACGTGACCTGATGGACAAAACGGTTGATTGGGATGCGTTGGATTCGCTCACGTGGGCTCCATCGACTGAACTAGAAGAGTCTTATGACTTCGGTAATATCAAATACTCTTTTATTCCATTACAGCCATTATACGAAAGCATCCCGGAACCAGTCATCGAGGATTTTCTGGTGCACGAGGCCACAACCGAGATAATCAAAGGAGAAACTATTATCAATGCCCCTTTACAACTGGTTTTTGATGTTATTTCTGACTTATCGTTTCGACATGAATGGCTCGTTGGGATAAAGGACAGCACTGACCTGAATTCCAATATTACTCAGATAGGAAGTACCCATCGCTGCTTGATAAACGGAACGGAGAAAGATCCTTTTACCGTATCACATAGCTTCAATATCAATAATGACGTGATCACCTGGACTGAATCTGACGCAGGCAACAAGTCCAATGCGATTATGAGTCTGAAACGGCTTGACGGCAATAAAACACAATTCAAGCGGATTATTCAATTAAAGCCCAGCCTGATCATTCGCATCATCATCCCCTTTATTAAACCGGGGTTCCGTAAAAGGCTGGCAGAAAGCCATAAAACCCTGAATGCATATTGTGAGGGACTTTTCAGAGATGGAAAAAATCATCGTTCGCAGGTACTGATCGAAGCTTCTACCGTTGAAGAAGCGAGTAATTCGCAGACGAGATAAACAGTAATTTACGCTATTACACGATTACGCAAATACATTATTACGCTAATACACTATCGCGTTATCCACTATCGCGTTATCCACTATTGCGTTATTGGGCTATTGGGCTATTATTGAGTGGTCAGCTAAGCGCTTTCCGGCATTTTTACTCACAATCGCCATTGCCCTTACTGCGTGGAAGGGAGACTTCCATTCTCCTGCGATGTACCCGCTGTACCCACGCTTGGGAGAGCGCACATTCCACTTCCACTCACCATATGATTTCAATCTGAATTTGCGTTTAACAAACTTCCAGCATGTCCAGCACTCATGGAGGTACTCCTCCTGCCCGGTGACCTCATAGGCATGCCACAGCCCCAGAATCATTTCAGCCTGATCCCACCATCGCCAGTTCTTAACATCCTTTCCCTTAATCGACTTTGTAAAGAAAAGTGTGGAGGTCTTTTTATCAGCGAGCGTCCGCACAGTATCAACCGACCTTATGGCGTTTGCAATCGTAGATGTTTTCAATTTCTCGTCAAAATATTCGGAGGCACTTATAGCAAGCCAGGCAAATTCAATATCATGACCAGGCCGTATTTCTTCACTTGTTGGTGATAAGTCATCATCAAGATACATGTACAAAAGCCCGGTAGATGGGTTATACATCTTTTCAATAAATAAGACCGCAAGGTCCTGCAAGGCATTTAGCACTTTTTTAGAAGCAGAATGCCTATACAGGCCAGCGTACGCTTCGTAAACATGTAGCAACACCCCTATGTCTACAGACACATCATCCACACCAACCTGCATGCGCTGATGAGGCAATAATTTCCAATCTTCTTCGAAGGCATTGACATAGCTTTTTCCGTTCGCATTCTTGCATCGCAATTCAACGATGTCAAACAGTTCGTCAGCCAAAGTTAATGCACTGTTATCTCCTGACGACGCGTAATACTCAGACAGTGCATATATCCCCAATACCTGCGCATATAGAAATTTCCTTTTATCTATTGGGGTATTCAGATAGTTCGACTGCCAAAAAAAACCACTATTATCACAATCCCAAAATGTATCTTTTACATGGGCAAATGTCTCACTGGCCATCACTGTATACTCCTCATTTCCAAAGAATTTTGCGGCCAGGGAGAACGACCAAAGACATCGAAGCGGCATTACAACATGCTTGTCGTGATTCTTATGCACCTTAAAATCGTTGGACATATGGCCGTAAAACCCTCCGTTCTCCTTATCCCGCATATACTTCATCCAAAAATGCAGAATTGAATGCACCTCCTTTTCAAACTGAGACTGAATATTCTTCAGGATATTTTCGGTCGTGAGTTTTTTCCAGAATTGCATTTGCGCCACCAAGTTATTTCATTCCGATAATCGTCAATATCTCCATACCTACCATCAATTAAATTTATTCCTGTTTTCTCCCTTTGACAGAATCCGAATAGGTTTTATTAAATAATATAACCAAAACATTTTTCCCGGATTGGGCAGCCGGACAAATTCCTGATCTGCATAGTTCGGGCTTGCCAATTCCAGTAAATGATGAAATACAAGGCCAAGTTTTGATCCACGATTTCTCAATGTAATTTTCCTCTTCAACTCACCCCAATGCGATTCATCCTTTACAAAAGTGTGCGCATCGCATATCTCCTGTGCCGATCTATCACTCAAAGCCTCAGACATGATTTCTTCCGGGATTGCCGTATCCAGGTATCGCTTCGCTATGAGTAGAGATGCATGTACGACCCTTAGTACCCCTAGGCGCTCGGCACATGCCTTGACATCCTTCCAACCGCCTGATGCACTGATGTGCTCAACCGCCATGTGAATATCCAGCAGGTACTTGATTTTTGACCATCCTTCATTTACACCATGATGGATGCACAGAATCACGAAAGAGCATTCAGCAGTTACCGTGTTGACATCCGTAGATCCAACCTTCATTTCAATCATATCCGGTCGTAACTCATCATACGCGATTGGCATACCAAATGATGGGCGGAGCAGCATCCAGTGCACATCAGCCTCATGCAAAATCTTCCCATCCTTTCGTTTTACAAGAGATAGCTCTTTCTCAAACTTCAATATCTTCTTCTCCCCTATTTCATTGAGCGGAGTTATCGGTTCATATCCTCGATCCTGAAACAACGCCCTGATCCGTGGCAAGTCATCATACTTGATCAATATGTCATTATCATTAAACTCCCGCAGGCCACTTCGTTGATAAAACATTTCAACGACTACCACACCCTTATAGAAGACATGATCTATGTCGTTGTTCGACAATAATTCAGAAAGTGCGATCAATTCAGATCTCACGCGCAGGTTTTTTACGAAGATTTTCTTGGACTCTACTTTAAGGTATTCCATGAATTCGTAGGGAACCTCATGTTGGGCACTCAAGCCCTTCAGTCCATCGTATAGCATGGGAATGACACTGTGTGCGTGAGCCGCTCTTACGAGCTCTTTCCATTCAATGGAGCCCACCGAAATCGAGCTACCTGAGTTGCTATATGGAATCAGGCAAATCTTGCCAAGAACAGATATGGTATCGCTTGAGCTCATTCTTTATTTAGCAGTATTACGTTCTCCTCTCCTTTCGGCTACTTCGCGTCGCAAGAACGTAATTTAAAGGACTAACCAGACCTTCCGATACAGAATTAATTGCACGATACCTGGCAAGATGGTACCTCACCTTATCAGGCAGCGACCGGCTACTCATGTAATCGCCATAAGCCGCGTGTAGTCGCAACTCCACACCCGGCACCTGTATTTGAATGTGGGAGTATTCCGGAAAAACTTCAATAAAGTGGCGGTAAACTTTCATCAGTGGCTCGAGAACAAGGTAATCCCGTGCTCCCTTTATCAATGTCTCCCACTTGTCAATCGTTGCTAGATGCCTCAACAGGAGCATACTCTCAAGGATACGCAACCAATCCACACTCTCCCTTTCCAACTGTATCTGGCTAAGCAGATCCAACAACAGGCTAACTCCGGATGCCTCTTGAGAAATGCACGTCTGCAGATCATCATGCATATCCTGCGTCCAATGTGGGTTGATCTCGTAAAAGAGACATAGCTCCAGATTATCCTGATTGCTATAAACGACAGCAGTCCGGGTCGATTCCTTTTCACTCCATCCCAAACTACTCAAGACTTCGTTTGCTTTCCATTCAAGTCGTGCATTGATCAACATCTCCAATTTATGCACAGGCAGAAACTGCCCTGACCCAAAGTTGCCAGAGCTCATACCTGATTCCCTTAGCCAGGCATGTGCAATGCCTTTGTCAAGCATCACCCTGTCTATCTCCTCGATTGCCCTCGCATATTTCGCACCTACAAAAAATGTCCTTTTAGCATTACCGCGGATACGAGGGTCAAAGTCCATCGTGTCGCTTTCTCGCCATTTACTGAATAGGTGGGTTGCCAATGTCAGCTCTTGACCGGATATATCCTCAATGTCGATTGATGATGCCCACTTTGACCAATAATCCGCTGACACATTTTCATCTTCAACCAGGTTGGCACATACCAACCACCATGGACTTTCAGGCTCTTTATGTATCATCTACAGAAGTATCAGAATTTGGCTTGTCGCAAGGTAATGCATATAATTGTGACGCTTAATGCATAAGATACTGCATCTAACACTATACACTGTATGACCAGAAAGCTGCAACGCCGATTCGTGTTGACTGTGCTGATCGCAATTACTATAGCCGCTCTTGCTGTCATTGCGTCATCGATAAAAATGAGCTACCTGGACTTCGGTCTGGAGTACATTGCAAAAAAATATCAGGGCAATTGGCAATATATGGTCCTGGAATTGCTCGTCTATGGGTCTTTATTGATCGGATTTGCCATGTATCAGGGTTGGGACAAGAGCGCGTTGCGCAGAATATTTACGAAACCAACGCAGACCACGTTTCATGATATCGCCATATGGCTTCTGCGCGTCTCGTATCTCACCGAAATTCTTGTCTACCTCATCACATTTGGAATTACAAAGAAGCTCAGATGGCACTTTCGCGATTTGTTTGATGTGGACAGTCCGTGGCTGATGACGATAGACAATATCGTTGTGCAACAACTCCTCTTCCTCTTTGTCCTGGACTTCTTTTTTTATTGGATGCACAGATTAGAACATCGGTTCCCTTTTCTTTGGGCGTTTCACAAATTTCATCATTCAGCTACCGAGATGAATGTCATTAACTCAAAACGTGAGCATCCCGTTGAATCAGAAGTCTTTCGATCATTCCTCTTCGCTATTCCATTTGCTGTGCTTGGGGCTCCTTTTTCATCTTACATCATTTTTCAAATTATCAAGAAAGTACATACGGCGATTAACCATTCAGGTGTGAACTGGAGTTGGGGATGGTTCGGCAGCCATGTGCTAGTTTCTCCTCAATATCACGAAGTGCACCATTCCAAGGATAAAGACCACATCGATAAAAATTTTGCCGGCTTCTTTCCAATTCTTGACCACGTATTTGGCACCTATTATTCAGGGCCAATTGGAGAAATCGAATATGGCGTAGAAGACGATAATCACAACAATACACATCTCCTAAAAGCCCTTTGGGTACCATTTGTGGAAAGCTTTGATGCGATCATGGCCTGGATACCAATCCCGGGAAACAAGGAGTCGGAGCTGCACGATTCTGATATAAAGGCAGGGTCTGACACCTCATAATACACTGAAAAAATTCCTCTATTTACAAGGAATGTATCATATTGTACAGAATTCTACTCGTCAACGGACTACACTACACGACATTAACACATGAATTTGGCAACCAGACGGTTATTCGTACAAATCGCACTCATCGCCTTGCCGGTGTCAGTGATATGCTTTGTTGCAATGCATTCTTCAAAAACTGCTCATTACCTTGATTTCAGTCTGAACTTTATAGCTGATAAATATCAAGGGATATGGAAGCTTATACTCGTAGATTTTCTGCTTTTTTTTGGTGTCCTTGGAGCTATTGCACTATATAAAGGATGGAATGGGAGCGCGCTGAAAAGATTGATCGTTAAACCATCAGGCAGTGCAATACATGATCTTGTAATGGCTATACTCCGCGTTACTTATATCACCGAGGTGATGGTTTATCTCTTCACTTTTGGTCTAATAAAAATGGTGCGGCCTCATTTACAGGGATATATCCACTTTGAGTGGCTCAGTATTCCATCCGTTGACAGTTTT
>QMOR01000095.1 GCA_003648285.1 Bacteroidota bacterium | reverse complement strand
GCCTCAGGAGCACACGGCGCATTGTCTCACCACCACCGGGAATATCCGCAAGATCATCAAATACATCTTCGATGTCATAAATCACCTCGTCATATCCGAGGATATCACAATACAAATCTTTGACGCGCTCAAAATCGGTCACGCCAATCGTTGCACCATAGATTCCTCCATTCACGCCATTGGGCCCTCTGTGCTTCAGATATATGTTTGTATCCTGTACAAACTCAAAGATATATCCATATGGGTCCTCCACGAAGAAATGTGGCTGACCAGCCGGGTCTGTTTTGATTCCACCCAGCATCTTCACACCTGTCTCCTTAAGATGACGGTATGAATCCTCTATATGATGGGTTTTCATTTTTGCTATAAAAATACCCAGGTCACCCATCTGCAATTCAAAATCAGGTCCTACGGGTGTTTTGTCAATGTGCTGCCATATCTCGAATCCACCTCCACCGTGCATATTCATGGCAAGAGCTGCACGTCTTTTTCTTGGTTTCCCCTCAGTATAAGGCAGCATGAGATCGGCGATCGCCTCTTCTTCAAATACGCGAATATCCATCCCGAAGTGTTCGCGATACCACTTCCATGCTTCACGCATATCCGGTACGCCTACGCCCATCTGCTGAATGCCACAAATAATCTTCCCCATAGTACGATCTGTTAGTAAGTCCTGATTTAGTGTAGTTATTTAGCGCTGACTTTCTCTGCAATCCTGAAAAACAAAGGAGGGATAAATCTCCGTAAATAAATCAATATTGCCTCTTGTCCCATATAAATTTCCCGCCTGTTACGTTCAATCCCTCTGATATATCTCTCTGCGCATTCTTCAGCCGACATCCCCCGGGACTGTCCTGGATCCATAATTCCATAAGCGGATCCATCACCACTTAACGCATTTTTTGACACGTCTGTTTTTACACGTCCGGGGCATACGATCGTCACACCTATTCCATGCTTTCTATTCTCCAGGTACAAAGACTCAAAAAAACCATGTAATGCATGTTTTGAAGCCGCATATGCCGATCGGAGTGGGAATCCAAACTTCCCCACAGCGCTACTTGTCACAGCAATATGTCCATATCCCTGCTTTAACATCGAGGGCAACATCCTCTTGGTAATATCCACTATGCCGAAGTAATTAATCTCCATAAGGCGTCGATCGATAGATAATGGCGACTCTGAGACAAGGGCTCTCTGACTTACGCCGGCATTGTTGATCAAGATATCAACGCCACCAAAGTCTTCAATTACTTCATTGCACATCAGCTTGATCTCCTCCGGTTTAGTCACATCGAGCACATACACATGTGCTTCTGCACCCAGATCCCGACACTGTCGAGCAACCCCTTCAAGTGCCTCTTTCCTCCTTGCTGACAAGATGATACGTGCACCACGTATAGCACATCCATATGCAATATGCTCTCCGATGCCGGCAGAAGCACCTACTATCCAAACTGTTTTATCCTTGAATTGCATTCCTGTATTCTCGAGTCTCTGATCAGGTTGTGGTCAAAGCAAAAGTAAAGGTAGGAATCTTAAGTACATTGGTTCTGGAGTAGAAGGGTGTAGTCGATAGATTTATGCGTTTCTCGGAAAGCCGCTAAGACGTTAAAATAACACGTCGAGCGGTTAAGTTGCCAAAGCATGTTTGGTTTGATTAGGGTAAAAACGGTGATTCTCGCCACAAACAAAACATGCATTGGCTGCTGGCTTGAGTGTTTTGCCATTCGCCAATTTCTTCTTGTCTGATGCAAGTCTTTGAGTCGCCTGGCTACGGTTAGCCTTATTTTACACAAGATTTATAGCACATAGATCGTCGAACCATTGATCCTTGAAAAATTGAGTACCTTGGAATCAGAACAAAGCAACGGACGCTGTTCGCCCATACCATTGCCTGCAAGGCTAAATAAAAGTAACCAAGTGTGAAAAATAGCACTATGAAGTCACATAAATTATTGGCGTGCGATGTGTTCTCCTGATTATGCTTTTCTCATCATGTATGCCGCAGCAAGAAGTGGTGGAAGAAGTCCTGAAACACATTCAATCAATAGCTGCCTCGGGTAATTTGGATTTATCTACTAACCAAATCCGACTTAAGTAATTAAACGAATTGTGGAATTGATTAAATTTTTACTGCGATGGACCCACTCTGGATAATAGTTGCCTTTGTTTTTGGTTTTGCCGTAAAGCAAATTGGGCTGCCACCGTTGGTAGGCTTTCTGATGGCTGGTTTTGCGCTTAACATTTTCGGTGTTGAAGGCAATGAAATACTTTATTGGCTTGCTGACTTTGGTATATGGTTATTGTTGTTCAGTATCGGCTTAAAGCTCAATGTTAAAAGCCTTTTACGTCCTGAAATATGGGCCACGGCCTCACTTCACATGCTTATTACAGTCATTGTGTTTGGATTAGGAATATTCGCGCTAGGGTATTTAGGCGTTTCGTCATTTACCAGCTTGACATTAGGTTCATCATTGTTGATTGCTTTTGCACTTAGTTTCTCGAGCACCGTTTTTGCAGTTAAAATCCTGGAAGAAAACGGTTCAATGTCATCTGCACATGGACGAATTGCTATAGGTATTTTAATCGTGCAGGACATCTTTGCAGTTGTCTTTCTAACGGTCTCCTCCAATAAACTACCTTCGCCTTGGGCATTCGCATTACTGGCTTTGCTGATAATTCCAGTTTTTATAAAAAAATCCCCTTTATCGACAATTATAGACAAGTCAGGTCACGGTGAATTGTTGGTTTTGCTCGGAGTGCTGATACCTTTCGGAGGGGCAATGCTGTTTAGTTCGGTAGGTCTTAAACCTGACTTAGGAGCCTTGGTGCTGGGTACGCTGCTTTCGGCTCATCCAAAAGCAAAAGAACTGGGCAACGCAATGCTAAGTTTTAAAGATCTTTTTCTTGTTGCTTTTTTCCTGACCATAGGGTTGTCCGGTTTACCCGATTGGAAAGCTTTGGGAATATCATTGCTGTTTGCAGTCCTCCTTCCGATTAAGGTAATATTGTTTTACCTCCTGTTAACTCGATTCAAACTCAGGGCACGCACGGCGACTCTCACGTCCCTAAACCTGGCAAACTATAGTGAATTTGGACTCATTGTCGGTGCAGCGGGTGTAGCAGGAGGGATGATTACAGGTGAATGGATGGTGATATTTGCATTGGCATTGTCACTTACTTTCGTCATTGCAGCACCGCTGAATATTGGTGCCCAGAGGATTTATAAGCGTTTACAAAAAAAACTTTTGCATTTTGAGGGTAAAGAGCGTTTACCCGAAGATAAATCTATTAAGATGAGTGATGCCCAAGTCGTTGTATTGGGTATGGGTAGGACAGGTACTGAGGTTTATAATATTATGCAGAATGAACACAAACTGAACGTTTTGGGAATTGACCATAATATGGAGTCAGTAGAAAATCATGTAAGGGAAGATCGAAATGTTGTTCATGGAGACATAACCGATGTGGAATTCTGGCAACGTATGGAATTGTCGGAGGATTTAAAACTTATAATCATGGCTACATCACAACATTCAGTACATATGGCAGTCATAGAGCAGCTCGAATCTAAAGACAATAAAACGATGATTGCTGCACTTTCCCGTTATGACGATGAAATGGTGGAACTAAAGCAATCCGGGGTTCAGGTAGTCTTCAATTTGTATGCAGAAGCAGGCGCAGGTTATGCCGAACATATTTACCGGATTTTTAGTGCAACATTACCTGATGATCGAAAATAGACATGTAAATACTTACAGAATCTCGCGCTTTATCAACCAAACATGATTCGGCAGCGTTATCGATCAACGCGTATTTCAACACGTATATCGTGCCACAACGAAGTGCCACATCTGTTGCAATCAATCAGGCTCTGATATCCGATATATTCGTGGGCTGTTAAGACGTAAGAATCCCAAAACAACGATATTCTACATACAGTTTACGATGCGTAACGTGCACTCGGTCGAGAGTCCATCTTGTGATATGTAAGCAACCTAGCAAATGCATATTGCCAGATTTACTATAGCCAGATCGGACATTTTGGGTTGATTGGGGCAAAACAATGAATCTCTCCATAAACCAAACATTCTTTGGCTACTTGCTTGAGTGTCTTGAGGAGCGTAATGTAGGCAATATAAAATCCGCGAAAATCAGCGTCATTGACGTCCTATTCCATCTGCTAAAAACTATACCGAAACCTCAAATAATAAAACGACCCATAATTCCCAAAAAGTGTCATCTCCTTACCCACAAACCCCTGGACATTGAACAGCACCTGAAAATTCTCAGCAACAGACCAGTCCACTGCCGGCCCCAAAAATAATGAACCATCGGAAGGATTTAACCAGGAGGCAAAGGTGATCCGCAAGATCGGACTGACAGACCCTCCAATCTCAGCAAAAACATTGTGCATCGCCGGACTAAGTGTTTGAGCCGAAATATCACTTCTCAGAAAAAAAATTGAATAATCTCCTGTTTTGGAGTCAAGTCCCAGACTATTAAATAAATAAGAGGCGTGCACATAAAGCCCACTTTTAAAAGTGTAATCCACATCAATAGCACCCACGAGCTGCGTCTCTCCCGGTATATCCTTACCAGGAACAAAGAGTGTTAACTCTCCCCGAAACCCAGCTCCTTTGATGTCTCCTGACCATCCTCCGCCAATGACAAACTGCTCATGCAGATACCCGGTGATGATCTGTATATCGTAATTATTCGCAAGGAATTTATACATCCCGGCAAATGTACTTTGAGCAAATGTGTCAGAAGGAGCATAAATAATCTCGGCACTCGATGTTTCATTGATATACCGACGTGTCAATATTGCATCTGTGCCGATACGTTCCTCATAGTCAAAGTCGAAATAGGAGTAGGAATTAAAGATATCATTTGGATTCCAGACCAGATTCACTCCCCAATTGATACGATGCCGTCCGACAATCACCTGCCAGTCATTACTTTGAAAATCAATATTTAACCGATCAAATGTACTTTGCAGGGCCATTCCCTTATTATTGAACCACAGGATAGACAGGTCCAAATATCCCAAATCATCTCCTAGTCTGTCATATAGCTCCGGGGCGGCCTTCACTGTTTCCCCATAAAAAAGACGATTTCGCATGGAAGTGTTGAATGTGAATTTATCACTGATATACCAGGTGTAATCAAGTCTGTTATGCAATAAATTATCAACAAAAATAGTCGTGTCATTTCCGGGAGGCACAAAAACCGTGGTCAGGTTTTTCACATAGCCGTTAAGGGACATGATGTCCTTTATGGTTTTGTCTTGAGCATTCGTAGAAAATGCCAATAGCAAAAGTGCATTGATCAGAATATATTTAAGCACCCTTATGCTCATCCTTTACAATTTTCCCATCATCCAGTTGGATAAGTCTTCGCGCTCGTTCCATGACACGATCATCATGCGTAGAAAAAATAATAGTCGTATTCTCTGTTTCGTTGATATGGTGCATCAGGTCGAGCAGTGTGCCGGTTGATTTACTATCCAGATTAGCAGTTGGTTCGTCCGCTAGTATGAACTTAGGCTTGGAGGCCAACGCACGCGCCACCGCCACTCTTTGCTGTTGTCCACCTGACAGTGTATTTGGTCGCTCATCCCGCTTGTCCCAGACGCTCATTGTACGGAGCAGGTATTCAACACGTTCAGCGATATCCTTTTTTGTGAATTTTAATAATTGCATAATAAACGCCACATTCTCATATGCGCTCATAACCGGGATGAGATTATAAGCCTGGAAGACGAAGCCGATGTTGTGCAGCCTGTAATCAGTCATCTCCCGAATGCTCAGTTTACTGATGTCCTTCTCATCAATGAGCACCTTACCCTGTGTTGGCTTTTCAAGCCCCCCAATTAAATTAAGAAAAGTTGTTTTGCCACATCCGGAGGGCCCTACTATCGCTGTAAATTCACCCGCATCAAATGATACGCTAATCCCATCAACTGCCCGAACGGGAATTGTCTCGGGATTGTAGGTTTTGTGTACATCAATACTTTCTATAACTGCCATTGGATTAATTTCTAAGTGTTTCTGCAATATTCTGCCTAAAAACCCTTCTTACCGGGAATATTGAGGCGATCAATGCTGTGACCAATACGAGTAGCGTAATTGCGATATATGTATAAGCTCCAAGTTCCGGGTATAATGTATCTCCCATCCCCATCTGCTCAAGGCCCTCTGCTGCCGATGCATATTTGATGCCTCTGTCTCCAAACCAGGACACCGAAATATAGGTGAGCACATTTCCCACAATACTCCCTATGATCCCCAACAACACTGTTTCGAGTACAATCATCCTGCCGATCGAAAAATTATTCATCCCCAACGCGCGAAGCATGCCCAATTCCTTCCGGCGCTCCATGACGACCATCAGCATCGTGTTGATCACTCCAAAAATGAGGGCTATGAGCACTATCAAAACCATCACAAACGTGAATAAATCCATCATGCTGCTCATTGCGCGCAAGGTCTTGTTGATCTCAAACCAGCGCATCACTTCGTATCCGGGAAGCTCCTCATGCAAACTGCTATAAACCTGATCAAGAGCAGATTCTGATATCCGAAACGCGGCTTCATGATAATTTGATTCACCCGTTTTCAGGATTGGAATCAGATCATCTGACAAGACGTAGGTATTTATTTTGTCAAACTCAGAATTACTCGATTTATATATCCCTGTGATTTTAAAGCTCTCGTACATAATATCCCCCTCGACGTCAGCAAAGCTCAGGACAATCTTGGACCCCAGCCTTACCTCAAGCTCTTCTACCAACTTGCGGCCTACACAAATTTCCTTGAGCTTTGTCTTTGTATCGAAATATGTGCCCTCAACGACAAGGTCATGGATACCTGTCACCCGGGATTCTGCATCCTTGTCAATACCCAGCAGGGTGACCTGGTGAGAGCCATTTGCTGATGTGGCCATCGCTTCTACCTTGACCCGAAAAGAATAGGCATCTATCAACACCGCATTTTTATCAATAGCCGCTTGCAACTGACTTTGTGGAAATACATCTATTAATTCCTCAGAAATCACATATTTATCTGAATGAATTTGCAGATCGGATATATCATTGTCGATGGTTGACTGAACAATTCTAATAATCATGCCACGTGAAATGGCAGCAACAAAGAGCGTCCCGAACAAGCCACTAGCTATTGCGAGAACAACAACGAGGCTTCGCAACCGATTTCTCCAGACATTTCTCCATGCAAGTCTTCCTATCATTCCCGTCCTCGTATGATTGAAACAAAATTGAATTTACTGATACTATTAACAGGGCCAATAGCCGCTACTATACTTAAAATCAAAACGATCAAAAACTGCCAAAACAAGCTCACAGGCTTTATAGCAACTTCCAGAATAGGTTCAAGGTTGAATTCCCTGTAAAACTCTGCATTCTCGCCCGTAATTGGTATTGGATTTAAATGGAAATAATAGATCACCGGAAAGCTCAATGCCAAACCGATTAACGCACCGATCATACCCATCATTATGGTTTCCGCAAGCACGATGCGTACAAGTCTTCCTGGTCTCAAACCCAAAGCCATCATAACCGAAAATTCACGCTTTCGCTCCATGACCATCATCAGCACTGTGCCAAATATTCCAAATCCAATGACGAGATAGAGGATTCCGATGATGATAATGCCAAAGAAATTATCTGATTCAATTTGTTGCAGAAGCACCTTATTCATTGATTTCCATGACCGCACATCATATACTGTCGTATCAAGTGCGCTGATATACTTGTCCATGGTCACATCGAGATCGTTATAATCCTTCAGGACAAGGTCAACCGAAGTAAGTCTGCCTTCCATAAAAAACAAATCACGAGCCGTATTGAGATTCACATAGATGAAGCGCTTGTCAATCATAGACATGGGGTGATCGAATATCCCGGTCACCTCCAGTTCTGCGGCGGCTGTCATGCCCATATAGCCCTGACCCAGCACGACGAGACTATCTCCAACCTTGAGATGCAGGTATTTGGCAAGCATCCCTCCTATCACAACACCGCTACCTTCCTCTGACAAGTATGCTCCTTCGACAATTTTGCCCTTTAAACCCGATCGCTGATCCTCTACTTCCGGATCAACCCCCATGATCAACACACCTCGTGTATTTCGCCCAGATGAAGCAAGGCAGCCTGAAGAGATTTGTGGGGCCCGAATGCTGAGGGAGGGATCACTTGCTATGAGGCTGTCAAGCTCCACGGTATACTCAAGAGAATTGATAAGTGTCTTGCTTTCCCAAAAATCCTTGTCCATGATCGACAAATGCCCCGTTGTGGACTTGATCGCGTCATTGAGCATTTTATCGTAGCTCCCGAGCTGCATACCGCGCATGAATGAGGCGATGATCACCGCAAATACGATAGAGCTAATAGTAATAAGGGTGCGCCGTTTATTTCGCCACAAATTTCGCCAGGCAAAAATGAGCGTTTGCTTCATCGGACCTTCTTCATATTTTGTTGAGAGAAAAACCCCTGATCAATATCAACATTGAAAGTTTGCTCACTTGTCACCATCATCGTCTGCTGTCCTTCCTTCTTCACAGGAGTCATGACCATTTTAGCCGGGAGTTTTCTATCTCCAAACTGTTTTACATCTGAAGCCTCCATGAGATTCACGAGCTCCATATCCTCATCATAGTACTCCATCTTCATTTGAAAGGATTCCGTCTTCGCAATCCACATATTTACTTTGCCCCATACGACCGCAGATTCAAGTGTGGGAATGAGCTCGATTTTATAGCATTCATAGCCCTCTATCACCTCTTCTCCCTGTATCGAATGCGTGTAATCTACGGCAAGGCTGTTGACTTTGACAAGGTCGTCATTGGTAAAATCAGATCCCATCCAGCTCTGACTCATCATTGAAGGTGGAATCTTGATCATCCGGCTGATCTTGGGTATCCAGTTCCACATGTCTGTCTCCCTCTTCATAAATACCTGTCCCTTTTCCTGTGCTGGACTTGCGATATAGACCATGAAGTAGTCGCTGCCTGAACTCCAGGTCTTCATCTCGAGGCTCCGTGTATACTTGGGTCGTGTGATCGTCATCGTGATCGTAGCCTGGCTCGATTGACCATTGATCAGGTCTATTGATTTTTGCACGATCTCAACGGCACTCTGTGCACTTACCTTAGGAGGAAAACCCACGGTCATGACACAGACGGCGAGGATCAATGTAATCTTTGTTTTCATATCCCGGGCAATATCTTAGATAGTTCAATATACGCTGCAAATTAGGCCATAGTGGTAAGAATGACAAGGCAACGCAATGATTATCGACAGAATGAGCCACGGCCATGAATTGAGAGTCCTTAACAGGCCAAATCATGACATTGGAATTTTCCAAACCCGGGATATTCTCACAAGGGGACTCAGGCATGCGGTTAACAAGCCAAATCCATCTTATGAAGAAAAACAAAAACTATTAACTACCCCAATACCAAGCGATTCGAGCTCCAAACCATTGGTTGTCACCAGCAAGTTTGTAATTAGCCTGGAGATCAAAATGGCCAAGTCGCAGTCCGACTGCAGGAATGAAACCAAACTCATGTATGCCAGTAAAATAACCTCCACGCGCTTCTGCATAAACTGGTCCAAGATTGGCCTTCAAACCTGCTGTAAACTCCCAGACAGTCAGTTTGTGTTTTTGAGCAATGCCAGAATCAGTGAAATATTCCTCCCCTTCAATAT
>QMOR01000094.1 GCA_003648285.1 Bacteroidota bacterium | reverse complement strand
TTGATCGGCAATTGCGATAATCCCCAAAACACTTGCACCACAGCTATAGAACACGACGGTTTTGGCTTCCGATTTAAGTTTCTCAGCGCTCTTCAACAGATTCTCTGGAATGTCGATTTGATTGCTCTGCATAAATCGGTCATTGCCCACGTGATGGGATTCACCTGCAATTTGTGCCGTCACACCCATCCCGGTGATACTCTCAAAAGCATCGACTTCGATGACAGCAGTATTCAACTCCTTCAGATGAGCTACAATTGCTTCCGCAATGGGATGCTCCGAGGAGGCTTCGATGGCCAACAGCGATTTTTGATGTATTGATACATCTACATCACTATCCCAAATCAAATCTGTCACCTTGGGCTTTCCCTCTGTGATTGTCCCTGTTTTATCGAGTATGAGCGTATCAATTTTATAGGCCGTTTCCAGGACCTGGGCATCCTTAATCAGGATTCCCTGTTCTGCTCCCTTCCCAATCCCCACCATGAGGGCAGTAGGTGTAGCCAGTCCCAGCGCACAGGGACATGCGATGATCAGCACTGTGATGAGCGACACCAGAGCGAACGTAAAAGATGGTTCCGGACCAATAAAATACCAGACAAAAAACGTAATCAAGGCGAGCACTACAACGACCGGAACGAAGATGCCCGCGATCTTGTCAGCCAGCTTCTGGATCTCTGGCTTACTGGCCTGAGCCTGCTCGACCAACTTGATAATATGTGCGAGAAGTGTTTCACCTCCCACCTTGGTTGCTAATATCCGCAAGGTGCCTTTTTGATTGATTGTACCTGCAAACACCTCCTCCCCTTTCGCTTTTCTTACAGGGATCGGTTCTCCGGTGATCATGCTCTCGTCGACAAAGGAATCGCCCTTCCTGACTTTTCCATCGACCGGGATCCTGTCACCTGGTTTGAGTACGATGAGCTCAGCCTTCGCGATATCATCATATGAAATGATAACCTCTGCCCCATTGCGAATGACCGTGACCTCTTTTGGCTTTAATCCCATCAGCTTCTTTATGGCCGAGGAGGTCTTGCGCTTTGCGCGTTCTTCAAGATACCTGCCCAGCAGGATCAAAGTGATAATGATGACTGCCGATTCGTAGTATACATGCGGCTCGACCCCTCTGCTGATGAAGTACTGTGGATATACGGTATTCACAAGACTAAACAGGAATGCCACACCGGTGCTCAGTGCAACAAGCGTATCCATATTACTCGTGAGGTGCTTTAATTTCCTCCATGCGATCACATAAAACTCGGATCCGCTCCAGAACAATACCGGGGTTGACAGAGCCAGCATGATCCAGTTCTCATACGGGATTTTACCCATGAAGAACATGGCGATGATAAATACGGGGATAGAAAACACTGCTGAGAAAATGAGCTTTGACCTGAGTGTTGCCAGGCGACGATCTTCTAATTCTTCGAATGTCTCACTGTCTTTTCCGGGAGTCTTCGAAAAAATCTCATAGCCGATTTCTTTTGCTTTCTGGCCCAGAGTCTCAAGACTTACTACCTCCTCATCATATTCTATGGCGACAGATTGATTCGGATAATTTACGGACACACTTGAGACACAGTCCAGAGGTCCCAGATACGATTCAAGGCTGATGGCACACGACGCACAGGTCATACCGGACACTTTGAAATTTTCCTTGGTTAAACTTAAACTGGTGGGTTTCACTTGTGCTGGTTGTTTTGCATCTGGGTTTTGTCGCTGTTGTCGCTGTTGTCGCTATTGTTGCTTTGCTCTATTGCCTATTGCTACATGCTAGGTCCCTGTTGTTTGATCTGGCTTCTTGTTTTTGGCGTGCTTGCTGCTTTGTATTCATTGCAAATATCGAAATGGATAGCCGTTAAACAGATAAATTACCTGGATTGTTTTCTCCCAAGTACTGCCGTGTATTGAATGGAGTGTCGAATAAGCAAGGCGCAGAAATAGACTATATGTTCACTTTTGCTCAAGATGATTCAAAGCGTTTTCGTATGATGTCAATAACGCAGTCTCAATCTGAACCATCATCGCAAAATAGTCTATAAACTGCTTCTTGAATTCATCATTGGTTGAATTCAGTGTCGGCCTGGCTCAATCCCCTCATCGTCAATATTGTCCATGTTGCACCAGAGGCATCTACCACTGCGAAGACAAAAATCATTACTCCAACTTCACCCATTGCCCACAACACCGTCATAAATGCAGCTGCGACGTATCGCAAAACGACTGTCAGTATGTACAATTTACTGAGCTTGTATTTTGCAATGAAATAATAATAAACCCCAATTGCAAGAGCAAGATAACCCACCATCCTGGGTAACCAAAGAACATCGCCATGACTTAACTTAAACAAGTCCAGCATCAATTCAGGAATAAAGATTAAACCCAATCCGGGAATTAATATCATATAAATCCCAAAGACATAAATACTAAATACTGTCCCTTTCATGTCATTCTCATTTTATCAATCCAGGTTAAAACATGATGCGACAATTGTGCTCGCGCGTCATTCTGGTTTCCAAGCTGATTATTCGTTGAAAGTACGCAAACAGAAATTGAGAATAGGCGGCGTGATTGAAATTCAATGCAACAACCCGGTTCATGCCAGAATCACTTTGTATTCAGTGGGTTTAAACAGTTGTGATTTGGAGGCTCTATGAACTTTACGGGAGTACACCAGGCATTCATTCAAGATGAAAAATACGCCTTGCGATTCACCAACATCCAATTACCGCGGACGTCGAGATACCCGCCTTCAGGAAATACGGTGAGAAACTCATCAAAGAGAAATTTTTTGGTCGCATGGATGTCCGCATCTGTACGTGCCAGACAATTGTACATCAACACCCCATTTGGAGTCAAACGATCCTTGAGCAATTCAAGGAAATCCATCGAGAAAAGTCGATCGGGGATTTCATCATCTACAAATACATCCATGCAGATGATATTGAATTTATCATTGGATTGCACAATGTAATTCCATGCATCGGCAATGTGCATTTCAAACGGAGATTGAAGGTCGCGAAGGACATACTTATTAGCGAGGTAAAGGACATTTTCATCGATCTCCACACCGGTATACCTCAATTTGCGATTGAGTTTGGATTCAATCATAAATGGGATACTCCCGAGGCCTACACCAAGCAATAACATTTCAGAACCATCCAATTTGTCCCAGTCGAGTGCTTTAAAACTCAGACGATAATTATCGTATAAATCAGCAAATGAATAGATGGCATTTTTAGTGGCAAGTTGATATCTCCCTTTTGAAAGGCTGACGTATAAGTGTGGATTTAATTCGGAAGGGGCACTTTCGATATGCAGCTCAGTCAGATAACTGAGCATCCGCTTCCACCACGGCTGAGTCATGACTTGTCCCAGCGCCTGTGTACGGCCGACATCTCGAAGACAGCCGAAAGAATACTTTTTTCAGTATCTGGAAATTCAATTTTGCGCCGTGACATGACCGCCTCAGCGGTTTCAAACGCTTTATCCAGATTAAACGTTTTCATTCCCTGCGGGCCTCCCCATGAAAATGAAGGCACAAAATTGCGGACGAAGCCTGCACCATAGACATTGGCACTCACGCCCACGACGGTGCCTGTATTAAACATCGTATTGATACCGCACTTGGAATGATCACCCATGATCAATCCGCAAAATGTAAGGCCGGTATCCTCAAACTTCTCCTTTGCGTAGCTCCAGAGTTTTACCGACGAGTATGTATTCTTCAAATTTGACGCATTCGCATCGGCGCCAATGTTACACCATTCGCCGATGACGGAATTGCCCAGGTAGCCATCATGTCCTTTATTGGAATGTGCTTGCATGACGACATTGTTGATCTCTCCTCCCACCTTGCAAAATGGGCCGAAGCTCGACGCACCATATATTTTAGTGCCCATTTTTACGACACCTCCCTCTCCTATGGCAACTGGTCCCCGCAACATGGATCCTTCCATGATCAAGGCGTTCTTTCCAAGGTAGATCGGTCCTTTAGTGGTATTGAAAATGACATGTTCTGCCCATACGCCTTCTTCAACAAATACCGGATGTTCCCCAATAGTGCTATTGGTCCCGGAAAGCGCTGCTGACTTCCTGCCTTTTGTGATGTGCTCAAAATCTTCAGCGATTTCTTCTCCACAAAGGGTAAAAATCTGCCATAAATGCGTGAGCTTTTTGACGGGCGTCTCTTGTAATGAATAACCTGCGATATCGTCCCCGAAGGAACCATCGATCAGAGAGTCAAATTCATTTCCCGGAATGCGTGCGGCGACGAGGTCTCCATTAGAAACCAAAGCTTCATTGACAGATAACTCATCTATCAATCTTACGAGCAACGGGCTGGGCAGGACGGAGCCATTGATGACCAGATTGTCTTCCCCGATAGTGATAGGGTACTTCCCTGTGAGATATTCACGTGTAATAAATGATGCCTTGCCGTCAAGAGCTCTTTCCCATTTTTCACGAATCGTCGATACTCCCACACGCAACTCACATACTGGACGTGTGTAAGTCAGTGGTAGAAGATTGTCCCGGATTTCATCGTCAAAGAGAATGAGGTTGCGCATCATCTGGGTATAAAAAAAGCCTCAAAATAGTTCGAGGCTCTTAATTTCAGGTGTTTCTATTCTTCTTCGCCCTTCTTAGCGAATTTCGTTTTGCCGAATCGCTTATTGAACTTATCAATGCGACCCGCCGTATCGACGAACTTCATCTTACCTGTAAAAAAAGGATGAGACCTGCTGGAGATCTCGAGTTTTATCAGAGGATATTCATTTCCATCCTCCCATACCACTGTCTCTCTTGTTGCAGCACATGAACGCGTCAAAAATGACTCGTCGCAAGAGAAATCCTTGAATACGACCAATCTGTAGTTATCAGGATGAATATTCTTTTTCATACCACTTGTTTTTGAAATAGCACGCAAAGGTAAGGAATTATTAAAAACAGGCAACCTCTTTAGCAAAGATTGATAGTTTGTCGCTTTTCAAGGCATGTTTATCCAATTGAGACGCCAAGATAGCCAACATCCTACCCATCTCGATTCAAGATTTCGCAATTTGCACCGGATTGAATAACAGTTGACCTCCTGAAGACGTTAACTCATGAATCGAATGATCGCTCAATGACCCGAATACTACCCAACTCTACCCGTTGGCTGACTCTAATGACCATATTCCTGCTGACGGCCGGATCGACACTGGCACAGCAACGCAATACAATCAGCGGATATGTCATCGATGCCAGTAATGGTGAAACGCTCATAGGTGCTAACATCTACGTCCCGGGCATCGAAAAAGGGACCACAAGCAATACTTACGGCTTTTACTCACTATCCCTCGAACCCGGATCTTATAGCATAGAATTTACGTATCTCGGATACAGTGGTGTCGTGGAAACGATAGACTTGACAGAGGAGAATGTCGAACTAAGTGTTGAGCTCCATATGAATGCCTCTGAACTCGAAGAGGTTGTCGTCACAGCCTCAATCGAAGATCAGAACGTCACTGAACTTCAAATGAGCGTGGAAAGACTTGACATGAACACTGTGGAGAAACTCCCGATGCTTCTTGGCGAGGTTGAAATCATGCGCAGTATACTCCTACTGCCAGGAGTCACCACCGTCGGAGAAGGTGCATCCGGATTTAATGTACGTGGAGGAGGCATTGATCAGAACTTGGTCTTGCTGGATGAAGCGCCTGTTTACAATTCTTCGCACTTGTTTGGATTCTACTCTGTTTTTAATCCGGATGCTGTAAAAGACGTTCAGCTGTACAAAGGGGGCATTCCTGCCCGGTATGGAGGTAGATTGTCCTCCATCCTTGATGTGCACATGAAAGAAGGAAACAATAAGGGATTTCAGATGCAAGGTGGTGTTGGCTTCATATTCAGTCGACTGGCCATAGAAGCGCCCATTGTAAAGGACAAGGCATCATTTATCATCGCAGGACGACGGTCTTATGCAGATGTCCTGGCAAAGCCCTTCCTCAATGAAGACCTGGATGGATCGGCACTCAACTTCTGGGACCTGACGCTCAAAACCAATTGGCAAATCAATACGAACAACAGAATTTTTCTCTCAGCCTACACGGGTCGGGACAAGTTCAGATTTGGTGAGGATGCGGGATTCGACTGGGGAAATCAAACTGCAACTCTGAGGTGGAACCACCTATTCGGTGAGAAGGTGTTTTCAAACTTCACATTCTACTATAGTAATTATGACTACCAACTCAGTTTCGGAGCAGATGCGGAAAACAAATTTGACTGGAACGCCGGCATCATCAACTATTCATTCAAACCGGAATTTTCATATTACATCACACCTTCGAGTGTTTTGCGATTTGGCGGTCAGGTTACATTTTATGATTTTGAGCCGGGCACAGCTATAGGGATCAGCGAAGGTGAAACCACGGATATCAGTCTCGACAACAAATACGCTATTGAATCAGGTATATTTATCGAGCATGAACTGGATCTTGGGAAAAAACTTGAACTGAATTATGGGTTGCGCTTGTCACATTTCAACTACATCGGTCCGGGACGCACATATACATATGAGGACGACCCGTTCGGTCCTGGAAAAATACCGGTTGATGTTCAGGAACACGCAAAAGGAGAGTCAATTCAGACATACATCAACCTGGAACCACGTCTCGCGCTCAAATATCAACTGGACGCAGAGAGCTCCATCAAGGCGAGCTATAACCGGATGACCCAATACATTCACCTCATTTCAAATACGACAGCTTCTACCCCTGTGGATGTCTGGACTCCAAGTACGAATAATATTAAACCCCAAATTGCTGATCAGGTGGCTATTGGGTATTTCAGGAATATGTCACACAATACATATGAGGCTTCTGTGGAAGTCTATTATAAAGTCATGAACGACCTCGTCGACTATATCGATGGGGCAGATTTGCTGCTCAACGAATTTCTTGAAGGAGACTTGCTACCTGGCAAGGGGCGAGCTTATGGCGTAGAGCTACAGGGCAAAAAGGTCAAAGGGGATTTTACCCTATGGGCGAGCTACACCTATTCGATATCAGAACGACTCGTGGAGGGTGTGAATGCTGACAATTGGTATCCGTCACGCTACGATCAAACACACAATTTTAGTCTTACGGGATTTTATCAATTGCCTGGTAGGTGGTCGTTCAGTTCGACCTTTATTTTGAATAGCGGAACCCCTACCACATTCCCTACGAGCCGGATAGAGCAGCAAGGCTACGTGATCCCTCACAATGCGCTTGATGTGCGGAATAATGTGCGCATTCCGGCATATCACCGCCTGGATATTGCAGCGACACTGGACAGTAAAAACAAACCCGGAAGGCGATGGAAAGGCCGATGGGTCTTTTCGGTCTATAATCTATATAACAGAAGAAATCCATTCTCAATTTATTTTTCGCAGGAAGAGAACCGTGTACCGGCAAGCATCCCGATACAGACCGAGGCTATCAGGCTATCTGTCATTGGCAATTTTATTCCTTCCGTCTCCTACAACTTCATATTTAAATAACATGATAAAATCACTCCATATTTATTCAGTTTCCCTTTGCATGGCTTTGGGATTGATCAATTGCACTGACGTGATTGTCGTTGATATTGAAGAAGTGCCCCCACAGCTCGTGATAGACGCGTGGATCAATAACAAGCCCGAAGCTCAGACGATCAGATTGACGTTGACCCAGGGATACTTTAACAATACATTCGCTCCAGGGGTGACTTCTGCTGAGGTCATTGTTGCTGATGAATCGGGACAACTGTTTGTATTTGAGCATCAGGGAGAAGGCAATTATGTCTGGACACCGGCTCCGGGTGAAACGATCGGGGACATTGGAAGCACTTTCTTCCTGGGCGTTGAGTGGAACGGGACAACTTTTGCGTCTCAATCCACCCTCAACCGCGTGCCTGAAGTAGACAGTATCCAGGTTGAATTCAGGGCCAATGAATTGGGGTTTCCGGACGGTCATTATGCTCAATTCTTTTCACGTGATCCCCTGGGACGTGGTGATACGTACTGGATTAAATCATTTAAAAATGACTTGTTCCTGAATAAACCTTTTGAACTGAACATCGCATGGGACGCCGGCTTTTCCGGAGGAACTGATTCTGACGGGATCATATTTCTCGGTCCCATACGTGAAGCGATCAATAGGGTCCCGGATCCGGGTTCAGAAGACGATTCAGACGATAACTCAGAAGTACCACCGTGGATGCCAGGTGATGAAATACGCGTTGAGATTCACTCAATCACTAATCTGGCTTTCGATTTTCTTGAGATAGCACGTGCTCAAATGACGAATGGAACCAATACCATTTTTGCTATTCCTCTTGCCAACACAAGGACGAATATCATCACCCTCGACGGAGATGAGGAAGCCCTGGGGTTCTTCTGTGTTTCAGCGATTTCCAGCCGGACTACCATAGTGGAGTAGGCAACCGTCAATCAGGTTACGCAAGTAGGGAACAAGTTAATACCGGCCCGGGAAATAGATGTCCTTGAAGTGCTCGATCGCAAATGTGCCATTCTGATGGTTTGTGATCGCAACGATGTCGAACCGGACTTCCCAATCATAATCAACGCGAGCCATATATACACCGGCAGCCCTGGCAATATTGCCCCATTGTGACATTGTTACGGCTGCCTCGGGCTTTGTCACGTCATTGTAGCCACGGGTTTTAACCTCTACAAACACCAGCATATCTTCAAAACACGCTATGATGTCTATTTCATATCGCTTAAACCGCCAGTTACTTTCTTTGATGTGATAACCCCGTCGCTCCAAAAACAGCATTGCTCTTTGCTCCCCGAATGCACCGATTTCTCTTGTGGTTTGTCTCACGGGAGAGAATGTAGCGCATCGCAGCACTAGAAGACAAATTTGTCTCGGAATTTGAGGCAATTCTTCCGTTCTTTGCGCAAACTTTCAGAAAATTATGATGGATCAACTCATTTCCCGGTTTATGGATCAACTTGACGAAGCTTTGGCAATTGGTGCTGCAGCTGAAGTCAAGCCACTAGAAGAATCAATAGAGCATGTCTATGTCGCCGGGATGGGTGGCTCGGGCATTGGTGCTGATTTTGTAGCAACCTTTATCCGTGAGGAGGCAAAGGTACCCTACCTCGTTGGCAAAGGCTATGACATTCCCGCATACGTGGGTCAGCGCTCACTCGGACTCGTGTCATCATACTCGGGAAATACCGAGGAGACACTTCAGTCATTTGAAGAGATGCGTACTGCCGGCGCCAGAATTGTCTGTGTGGCATCTGGTGGCAAGTTGATTAACTATGCGGATGAACTCGGTCTGGATTACGTCAAGGTCCCGGGCGACTGGCCTTCCCCACGCGCATGTCTGGGATACTCAGTTGTGTCACAACTCCATATCATGCAAAAACTGGGAATCATCTCAGACCGCGCTATCGAAGACGTTAAAAAGAGCGTGGTCTTACTCAGAAAGGAAACAGAAGAAATCAAGGAGAAAGCTGAGAAAATCGCACAGTTCATCCATGACAAGCTTCCCATCATTTACAGCACGGATAATTTTGCCCCGGTGAGCGTACGCTTCAGACAGCAGCTCAATGAGAACGCAAAAATGCTGTGCTGGAGTGGTGTTATTCCTGAAATGAATCATAATGAGCTCGTTGGATGGCGCGACAAGAATGATAATCTGGCGGTCATTTATTTCCGCAGCAAGGATGATTTTGAACGCAATCAGACGCGCATCGATATCAACAAGGAAATCATTGGAAATTACACAGATACGATTATTGAGATTTTCGCAAAAGGGGATTC
>QMOR01000093.1 GCA_003648285.1 Bacteroidota bacterium | reverse complement strand
GCTGATGAAATACAGGGCTTTGTCGGGAAAAAGAAAAACCAGACCTGGATTTTTGCGACAATTGAAGTTTGATCTAGGCTTTGGATATCTTTCGTTGTGGGAAAGAGGAATTTAAAAAACACAAAACTGCTTCTGATTCAGACGAGGAGAATGATAATTCAAAAGAAGGTGGTGACGACGACGAAGGCGATGATGACGAAGAGAAGGTCGAAGACCTCGAGTTTGATTGGGACGATATGAAAGACCGTAAAAAAAGACTCACGGTCAACACGTCATCTGCTAATGACTGGATTCTCTCAAAGGAGGGTGATAAGCTTTATTACCTCACAAGGTTTGAAGGAAAATATGATATCTGGTCGACTGACCTTAAATCAAAAGAGACAAAGCTTTTTGCAAAAATAGGTGCAGGTAGAACCACCATGGAGCTATCCAAAGATGGGAAGTTTATCCTTGTGTTGGCTGACGGAAAAGTAATAAAAGTGAGCACTGAAGATGGGAAAGCCAAGCCTGTAAGTACCAATGGTGAAATGCTCTTGAAGCAAGCTGATGAGCGGTCATATATCTTCGACCATGCATGGCGTCAGGTGCGCGAAAAATTCTATGTCGTAGATCTTCAGGGCGTGGACTGGGAATTTTATAATGCAGAGTACAAGAAATTCCTGCCGTATATCAATAACAGTTATGACTTTACTGAAATGCTGAGTGAAATGCTTGGCGAATTAAATGCATCACATACCGGAAGTGGATACCGTCACAGACCTGAGAATGGAGATCAGACTGCATCGCTCGGCGTCTTGTATGATTATGCTCATGCAGACGACGGAGTATTGATTGCGGAAGTCCTCAAAGGTGGTCCATTGAATAAGGCGAGTTCGAAAATCAAGGCAGGTGATATCATTGAGAAAATTGATGGAGAGGAGATTACTCCGTATATTGACATTTATCAATATCTCAACCGGAAAACCGGTAAGAATATGCTTTTATCGGTCTATTCACCATCGTCAGGTGACCGCTGGGATGAAGTGGTCAAGCCGATCTCGCTGGGACAGGAAAATCAACTGCTGTACAAGCGCTGGGTGGAGACTCGTCGTGAAGAGGTTGTGCGCCTTTCGGAAGGCAAACTTGGCTATGTACACGTCCGCTCCATGAATGACGCCAGCATGCGTACGGTATTTGAAGAGGCTCTGGGCAGACATATCTCTGCCGAGGCATTAGTCGTCGACACACGATTTAATGGTGGTGGGAACCTACACGATGTGTTGTCGGATTTTTTGAATGGTAAAAAGTATATGGATATCATTCCGCATGGTCAGTACATCGGATCACAACCCTGGAACAGATGGAATAAACCATCAATTGTCATCATGGGAGAAAGCAACTATTCAGATGCACACCTCTTCCCCGTGGCGTATAAAATAAAAGGTGCGGGTAAGACCCTGGGAATGCCAGTGCCTGGAACCGGAACATTTGTATGGTGGGAGACACAGATTGACCCAACGATCTATTTCGGGATACCTATGGGTGGCTGGAAGCCCCTTGATGGCCCATTTTTGGAAAACAATCAACTAGAGCCGGATATCAGGGTGCAGAACAAGCCTGATGTGATGGCCGCCGGACGGGATCAGCAGATAGAAGAAGCTGTCAAGGAAATGCTCAAAAAGGAAAAGAGCTAGAGTTTAATTAGGAACATACTTTATCACTTCATCAAATTAATCCAGACATGACGATCACATTTAAGACAAAGACTTACTTCTATACCTTCATTATCGGGATTCTGTGTTTAAACACTGATGCATTAGCACAGACTTTTTCAATCGATGATATTCTGAGTGCCGGGATGCCATCAGGACTCTCGATTTCGGGTAATGAAAAGGCCGCCTGGGTGGAAAATAAATCCGGTGTACGAAACATATGGCTCACATCAGCACCTGACTACGACGCCATCATGGTCACAAACTACCAGAAGGATGACGGGCAGACGATCAACCGTTTGGTGTTTAGCCCGGATGAAACAAAACTGTATTACGTCTATGGAGGTGCTCCAAATGGAAGTGGAGAATATCCCAATCCGAATCTCAATATTAAAGGCGCTGATCGTTCTGTATGGGAATTGGACCTGGGTACGCTTAAGACACGAAAGTTGGGAGCAGGAAGCGATCACGTGATCTCTCCCGATGGCAACACTTTACTGTATCTGAAATCAGGGCAGATCTACTCCTTCAATGTCAACGAAGACGATGCCAAGCCCGTACAATTCATGCACACAAGGGGGCAGGCTAGTGCCATGAGCTGGTCACCCGATGGCAGCAAGGTCGCATTTCAATCAAATCGTGGCGATCACTCCTTTATCGGAGTCATGCATCTCGCGGACAGTATGCTGATCTACCTGGACCCCACCGTAGATCACGATGCGCAACCAGCCTGGTCTAAGGATAGCAAGCACATCGCCTTTCTCCGATCACCAAATGAAGACGGTATTCTGCCATTTATGCCCATGCGCGAAGCATTGCCGTGGTCTATACGCGTAGGAGATGCCACTACCGGTACAACACAGGAAATCTGGAAAGCAGAGGAAGGCATGGGAAGTGCGTTTCGATATATTTCTGCAACCAATCAAATCATGTGGACAGCAACAAATGAAATTATCTTCCCGTATGAGGGGGATGGCTGGACGCATCTTTATGCAGTCAATGTGCGTTCTAAAAAAACGAGATTACTGACAGATGGTCCGTTCGAAGTGCAATTTGTCGCTTTATCAAATGATGGGCATTCGGTGGTGTATTCCTCAAATCAGGATGATATCGATCGTCAGCATATCTGGCAAATGGACTTGTCCTCGGAGAAGCCAGTTCAATTGACTTCCGGTGATGGCATCGAATGGGCTCCCCGGATGAATGACAGTGGCGATCTGATTTTTCTGGGATCGGGACCAACGACACCCGCACAGGCCAAAGTGCTTCAAAATGGTTCTGATGAATCGCAAGTCTTAAACCCTCAAAGCATTCCTGACAATTTTCCGGACGATGCCTCGCTTGTCGTACCTCAGCAGGTCGTCTTTACAAGTGCTGACGGGATGAAAATCCACGGGCAGCTCTTTGTGCCAAAAAATCTGGATGCTGATGCGCAACAAGCGGCGTTAATTTTCTTTCACGGTGGCTCCCGAAGACAAATGCTGTTGGGATTTCATCACAGCGGATATTATCACAATGCGTATTCTTTAAATCAATACTTGGCCAGCCGCGGATATGTCGTATTGTCGGTCAATTACCGAAGTGGTATTGGATACGGTATGGAGTTTAGAGAGGCACTTAATTATGGTGCCCGCGGTGCGAGTGAATATAATGACGTACTTGGCGCAGGTATTTATCTGCAAAACAGAGCCGATGTCGATCCGGGCAAAATAGGCCTTTGGGGAGGTTCCTATGGTGGTTTTCTCACTGCTATGGGGCTGGCCAAGGCAAGCAATCTGTTTGCAGCCGGAGTGGACATCCATGGCGTGCATGACTGGAATATTGTGATTCGCAATTTTGCCCCCTCCTACGATGCAGGCAAAAATGCAGCAGCTTCAAAATTGGCTTTCGATTCGTCACCTATGGCATTTATTGATACCTGGCGCTCTCCTGTCCTGATTATCCATGGCGATGATGACAGAAATGTGCCATTTAGCGAATCAGTGCACCTGGCAGAGGCGTTGAGAAAGCAAGGCGTTGAATTTGAGCAACTCATATTTCCAGACGAGGTGCATGGCTTTTTACTGCACAAATCTTGGTTGCGCGCATATCACGCCACTTCAGACTTTTTTGACAGAAAACTTGGGCATCAGTGATGTAGTAGCACAATATATTTCCTCTTGCGAGGAGATACTCGTTTCTTTGTGCGCATTAATAACGTGACATGAAGTTTACCGATCTCAATTTAAGCAAGCCACTTCTCAATGCCCTCGCGGATATCGGCATCACACAGCCGACTGCAATTCAGTCAAAGGCATTCTCGCCAATCATGGCGGGCAAGGATGTCATCGGGATATCCCAAACGGGTACTGGAAAAACATTTGCATTCCTGTTGCCAGTTCTCCGCTTGTGGAAATTTACAAAATCGCCAAACCCGCAGGTTCTGATCGTTGTCCCTACCCGGGAACTGGTCGCCCAGATCGTGGAAGCTGCCAAACAGCTCACACCGTACATGAATACTGTGATCGTCGGTGTCTATGGGGGGACCAATATTCGTCCTCAAAAAACTGCTTTGGAAGCGGGTGTGGACGTCGTCGTTGGTACACCGGGACGGCTGGTAGATCTGTTGGAACATGGTCATCTCAGACCAAAAGATCTCAAATGGGTGATTATCGACGAGGTCGACGAAATGCTCAATCTTGGCTTCCGGACACAGCTGCGAAATATCATAGCCCTTCTACCAAAAAAACGGCAGCA
Organism: Bacteroidota bacterium; assembly: GCA_003648285.1. Taxonomy (GTDB): domain Bacteria; phylum Bacteroidota; class Bacteroidia; order Chitinophagales; family Saprospiraceae; genus B8-G4. The sequence goes on along the minus strand of QMOR01000093.1, from coordinate 5,375 downwards.
CATCATGTTTTCGGCAACGATGACTGAGGAAGTCGAATTGGTGATTAGAGAATTCACGACATTCTACGATCAAATTGAAGCGGCTCCGTCTGGTGCACCACTCGAGAACATCAAGCAATTCGGATATGCCATTCCAAACTTTAACAGCAAGGCAAACCTGCTCGAACTCCTGATTAAAGCAGACAGTGATATGCGTAAAGTGCTGGTGTTTGCCAAAACCAAAAAAATGGCAGATGCGCTCTACGAAAGACTTCTACCAAATTTTGAAGATGCGCTGGGCATCATCCACTCCTCCAAATCACAAAATAATCGCTTTGCCACGGTTCATAAATTTCAAGAAGGCACTTGCAAGTATTTGATTGCTACAGACATCATCGCAAGAGGCCTGGACGTCTCGGCGGTCACGCACGTCATTAATTTTGATTTACCTGACACCCCTGAGAAATATATCCACCGCATCGGACGTACTGGTCGTTCCGAAATGGAAGGCATATCCATGTCATTTGTCAGCGAAGATGATCAGCCCTACCAGATAGAGATTGAAGCACTCATGGATTTAGAAATAAGCATGCTTCCGCTCCCTGAAGACCTTGAATTGTCAGACGAATTGATCCAATTGGAGAAGCCAAAAGAGTATGTACCTTTTGATGTCCACAAGACGAAACGCGTTGTGCCGTCAGGTCCCGCATTTCATGAGAAAAAAGCGAAGAATAGGAAGACGAATAATAAAATACGCCGTAAAGAAAAGATGCAACTGAAATACGGTAAACCGATTAAAAAAAGGGGCAAAAAGAAGAAGTAGCAACCTGGAGTGATCAAAATCATACCGGCCCGCTGCTCTTGTCACCAAGCTAAGTATCACATCATGCCATATTTGTGGCGATGAAAAACGCATTGGTAACCTCACAATGGGCCTTTGTGCTCTTGTTATTGCTCACTACCACCACATTATCAGGCCAGAATCTGGAGAAAGTCCAAGTACTGGACCAAACCAGCCTCGATCCGATTATCGGAGCGACTTTTCAATACGCAACTCAGTCAGGGGTATCTGATGACGACGGATTCATTGCATTCCACTATGAAGAGGGTGTGGCAATGACATTTTCACATCTCAACTATGGTCAATGGAAGGTATCGGATCACGAGGTGATCAAGGCCATTCAGAACAAGATATTCTACAAGGAAGATGAGACCGTCATGCTCTATCCGGTAACCATTATCGCCATGCGGCCAAAAACAGATGAATCAGAGTCACTCGACCTGGACTACACGGACATGATGGCTCACGATGGCGGAGCAATCCTCAATCGCACGCCTGTCATCAACGGCATTAGAAAAGGTGGCGGTTATGGTTACGATCCGGTGCTGCGGGGCTTTAAATACGACCAGCTCAATGTCGTGCTCAATGGAGCTCAATCTGCAACGGCAGCGTGCCCCAACCGCATGGATCCACCTACGAGCCAAATGGCCCCTAATATGATGGAGCGCATAGAAATCCTGAAAGGCCCACATGCCTTGCGCTACGGGAATTCATTTGGTGGTACGATCAATTTTGTACCTGCTGCTCATCGATTTACGGATGAACCTGATACTTATGGCAGACTCTCCGGAGGATATGAAGAAAACGGCGATGTGCTGAGAAGTGAAGGGCTCCTTGGGTTTAGCGGCAAGAAATACGACCTCGGACTTCTCGCTTCCTGGTCGCAGGGAAACGACTATCGGGCAGGAGACGGTACCACAGTGCAGTCCGATTTTCTTCGGGGCAGTTTTGGTGCAAAGCTCGGTCTCAAGATTGCAGAGAATCAGGAATTATCCCTTTCCGCTACGCGCAATCTTGCCCGCGATGCAGATTTTCCGGCATTGCCGATGGACCTCAGAGTGGACGATACATGGATGCTCAACGCACGTCATGATATTACTCTAAACAGAAATTCACTCAAGTCATGGAACACGACAGTCTATGGCAGCTTCGTGAACCATGTGATGAACAACCACCTCAAACCACTGGCTCCACGCATTCTAAACGCTGAGACCGATGCCAATACTCAAACGTATGGTGCCCGGACCGAAGGTCTTTGGAAATTCCCGGCGAGCTCACTATTCGCCGGAGCTGACCTCCACGTCGAACAAGCGGAGGGTATTCGCACAAGGGAGTTCTTAATGGGACCAAACGAAGGAAAGATTCTTTATGACAATGCCTGGCAAAACAGCAGAATCAGCAAGACATCCCTATTTGGAGAATATCATCTGAGAAAAAACAGCCTCCAATTCGTTTTCTCGGGAAGGTTCGAATTGAATAATGCGACTGCTTTGGACCCGGATGAGGATTTTACCAACCTATACCCTGATACCGAGATTACCCAGTTCAACCCTGGAATAAGTATTGGTGGGATTCAAAATTTTGAAAATGATTTTTCCATTGGTCTGTGGCTCGGCAGAGCACAGCGGAGCGGCAGTCTTACAGAGCGGTATATCAATTACTTTCCTGTAGGCCAGGACCCGTATGAAATGGTAGGTAATCCGCAGATCAATCCTGAGGTGAATAATCAGGTCGACCTAACATTTCAATACAAAAACGAAAATATGACGATCAATGTCGATGTCTTTGCCGCGTATTTGCAAGACTATATTTCATCTGTCATAGATACCGGTCTCAGTCCAGTGATACCTACCAGCCCGGGTGTCCGTCGATATGTCAATATCGATCAGGCATTTAAAACAGGCCTTGAAGTGAGTTGGAACCAATATTTATTTGCCGGCCTTCAACATCAGTTGAGTCTTGCATACACGTATGCACAGGACCTGGAAAGGGAGGAACCATTACCGGAAATCGCACCGCTGGATATGCGCTACAGACTTTCAGGTTCTTATCTGAAAAATAAATTGAGACCTGAAGTGGCATTGCGCCATGTCATTAAACAAGACAGGATATCAAGTGAATTTGGAGAAACCGTGACACCCGCCTTCACTATTCTGGATGTATCCGTGGCTTACCAATTCAATAAAGTTTTCAGCATGTCAACAGGGGTACAAAATGTATTTGATCAGGCTTATTACGAGCACTTGAGCAGGTCAGTAAAAGGCACAATGTCCCAACCGATTTACAACCCTGGTAGAAATTTCTTTATCTCCGTGAACATGAGTTTTATGTAGTCAGTATTCATTGACAGCGATACTGCTTAGGTTTTGGTGAAAAAAATACGCTAGGAAAAGCTACTTACTTCAGTTTTCAATTAGCAGTAATTGATAACTCCTTATTGAATTCTTTCATGACCTTTTCCCATTCCGTCATGTCTGTATTCTCCTTTACGAGGATATGGAAATCTATCAACTCATCAAAGACAAGACGCCGTATTTCATTTAGTGAATTCCCTAATTCCAGCAATTCTTCTTTTGCTGCATTCTGATCAGTAAGTAGTGCATTTTCATTTACATTCATCGTTTCTGTTTCAATCGTCAACTCCTCAATTCTATTGATCATTGTGCCAAGGCCTGCCAAAAGTATTTGTTGCTTTTCAGAATTCAGCACATTTTTAGTTATGGCCTTACTCGTCTTAACAAAAGGGATAACACCTTTCCCCTTATCCTTATTTTTCTCTAACTTCTTTTGCTCTTTTTCAATTTGCTTCTCCAATGAATTTGTTGAAAACTCCATGATTGAGACCCACTCATCAGTATTAATAATTTTCAATACTGCAAGCCTTTCATTCACCATTTCCTCCTGATATTCTACACGTTCTTTATACAGTCCATTAAAAAACACAATTAAATCTTCTTTACTTGTTTCACTCGAGATGTTTAATTTTTCAAATGCCTTATATCTCCCTTTTCGTTCTTTGTTATAGTTGTCCATCAATTTTTTGGAAATCTTCAAATCTGCAAGTATTTCTTTTTTCCTCTCTTTCTCAATTACATACTCTTTTACACCTTTTTCAAGGTTATCTATAAAGAAATAATCAAGCCCACCTCCGAACAGCATTGCTATTAGCGCAATTGTACCTACTATCATTTTTTAAATTTTACAACGTTCAATTTTGTTTTGCGCGCACAAGTTATCAATATAAATCAACTGTCAAGCCAAAAAGCAGGGCCACCTCCTTCCAAAAGGCAGCTGTTACTTGATAGAAGCGTGAGTCTATGCAATTAGCATTCAAAAGTCAATATTCTATCCACACCACCTTTCATGATGTTTCCAGCTGTCCAAGGTAATTACGCACTGTTATCGCTATTTACTCCCTGAAGATCCAACGTAATGAAAAGAGTCGCAAAACGGCCTGAAACCGCCACTAATGCACGCCAATTTCAAGTATCAACATAGTTCTTCTATGGGTATATATCGCAAATTAGGTGGGCAATTCGACTTAAATATTTCTCTGCTTTCACCAAGGTATCGTTATAATGGTACTGACGCTTCACTGCCCTGATTTGTTTGCTCCAACCCCTTCATCCATTAAAAGCTCAATAGTCACCAGGTAAGCACAATGATCTGATGCCACTGTGTCACAAATGACTTCCGTCGCGAGCACCCTCCACCGGCTTAGCGGATAGTAAAACACGTAATCAATTTTCTTTACAGGATCATCTGAGGGATATGTCGCCTTTGGCTCTTCTTGACCAAAAGAAGGTGACCACATTCCCTCAAGAATTTCAATGGGTGAACTGCCAGGAATCGCATTCAAGTCCCCAACGAGCAACGTCGGATATTTGGCTGCTGCAAATGCCCTATTGATTTGTCTGGCTTGTATTAATCTGTCTTTTTCATCTTCCTGATGATCCAGGTGCGTCCCGACAAATGCGATCGTGTCTCCAGAGGGCAATATCGTAATGATCTCCAATGCTGCCCTGGGTTCACTCCCCGGATAATACGGCAACGGGACATTTCTGCTTTGTAGAATCGTATACCTGGACAACACTCCTTCACCATACTCACCACCGTCATAGTCCATGGCCCTGCCAAAGAGCGGAACCATTTTGGTCCTCCACCCCAGTTCTGTGACCAGGTCATACTTCTTTGCTCTGTTTGTTTTGAAGTCGACTTCTTGCAGGGCCACTAAGTCCGGATTGGCATCTATGATCACTTTGGCTATGACGTCCAGGTCAAAGTCGCCTTTCATTGTTCTTCCGTGAAGGATATTGAAAGAGAGAACTTTTATTATTCTGTTACTGTCAATAGCAGGTTGGGACCAACTAATTTGGACGCCACTTAATATCAATATGGTCAAGGATATGATTAATTTCATGTATTACAATACCTTCGTTCTAGTCACCATCGGACAAATATTCTTCACTCCACGCTGTATCACGTTATTCGCTATTTCGAATATACTTTTTTCGTGTTTGAATCAGTAAGTCGTGAGGCAAGGCATATGCTTTAT
>QMOR01000092.1 GCA_003648285.1 Bacteroidota bacterium | reverse complement strand
TCAGTATCGTCTACGAGACTGGATCAATATTAACAGCTTGTAGCTCAGTTGGCTCCGTATTTTCTCATATCTCCGATATGATGAAAATCCGAGAGTCCTCGCCCCGAAGCGAAATCAAAGATTTCGACCGGGACGGGATTAGAGCGCCGGATTGTGGTTCCGGAGGTCGCGGGTTCAAATCCCGTCTTCTACCCTTGACGTTCAAAAGACCTCGCCGAAAGGCGGGGTCTTCTTATATGGGACAGACCCGTACAGCTCGCTATTATGGGCATGGGCCAAATATGAAGTGAGGCGAAGTATCAGTCTTTTAAATGGCTCGAGGTCTCCCCCTCAAAGATTCACCGAAGGTAAATCCCGTCAAGCAATCCAGCAGTACCTGTCAACTGCCAATGTCCAAGTGACACCGGGATATTCCCTATCGCATTCATCTGATCGAAAAAGGATTTTATCTCGAATGTTTCATTATTTGACTCCAGGACCCGGGCATAGTCCGCTAACGTATGCTCAAGCAGGTATTTTCCTGTGATATAGCTCGTACCGTACCCTGGCTGTCGCAAATACAGGTGTTGTTCAAAAATGAGCAATTCTTTCTCGGTTTTCATCCATCCTCTGGGGGTGTACTCTGAGTGAATCCCTCCCGCTTCTTCCATCGTCATTTCATTAGCGTGTGCGTAAAGTGATCCCAGACCGCGAGCAGCTCGCTGGGCAATCATGATATACACGATTTCTTTTACCCTTGGATCGTCGTCATATAATCCTGCCTGCATAAACATTTCCTCGACAGCCGTTGCCATTCCTTCACTTCGGGAATCGAAAATGTTGTACAAAAGAGGACCGCGGCGTATCTCACTCTTGTGCGGATCGTTTTCCATCCGCGCCAGTTCAAACCAGTGATAAAAATGAGAATACAATGGCCTTGGATCATAATGTGCCCCAATCCAGAAAAAGTTGCGCTTGTCTTCTGGTACAAATTGCCCCAGGTGCTCTCGCAATGCAGGTTCAAAATATGCTTTGACAGTGACCATATCTTCCTGCTCAAGGAAGTTCATCAGGCTTTGCGCAGATCTCTCTGCCAATTCCCGATAGGCTTCAGGAGAATCAGCATTTGCCAACAAGGGCAGATGTCGGTTTCGGTGTTCTTCCAATTTAAGAGAAGACCATGCCCTTGCCAATTCACGTTTCAGGAGCATTACTTCGTCTTCCCAGGTCAATGGTACGAGATGGACATTTTGGAGATACCAGGTATATTGCTCTTTACCAATCCCGGATGGACCAGTCTTTGACTTTGACTCCTGCTCAAGCCAGGATACCAGTTCATCCGTAGAGGAAACCGCTGATTCGATTGCAGATACTAAATCCGGGCTATCGTCAACTCCCTCTCTATGCAGGATCGCTCCAAGTCCACTGCTTTGCATTCGAATATCCCTGATACCGGTGATCCAAAGATCTTTGGCGTTGCCCGTAAGATTGGTCATCGCCTGTGCATTCAAGGCTGGAATCACGCGCAGATCACTTAGTAATCTTTCTTTCTCAGCCACATCCAATGGAAAATCATACGTCCAGATCTCCGTTGTCATATGATGTGTTGGGCCTTCATGTGCCGGGACATCACTCTTGTAGTTCCACAGGGATTTATAGAAAGCGGGATCGCGCACCCATGGTTTGAGTACGTGATGATTGAAATCATATCCATTCATTTCAGCCAATACAATATACCAATCCACCTGCTGGTGAATTGGCCATCCTGCAGTATCAATGCCATTGAGCCGACTTTTGAGTATCTCAAACTCAGGCCATCGCTTTTCAAAAGTCTTTGCAGTATAATCCGGCGCGCCTTCAAGGATAGGTGGCATTTCAAAAGTTCTCCAATCCTTGAAGAGCAAAACGAGATTCTGGTACTCAGTTTCACTGGAGGTTGAAGACATAGGCTCTCCTGATTGACTGATCAGCGTCTGGAATGACAGCAAGAAAATTGAAAACGTGAGCGATAGATACATCATAGATGTTAAGGTAAACATCATTAAACAAAACCATAGGAATTGCAAGAATTGCATTACATTTCTGCCGCCAAATTCACTCACATTCATTGCGTATTGTAAACAAGGATCTAAATGAAAAACATTCTAATCTGCGGAGCAGGAAGGTCAGCGACTGACCTGATAGATTATATGCTTAAACATGCAGAAGAACATGACTGGAATGTCACAGTCGGCGATATTTCAGTCGAGGCTGCTGCAACGAAAATTGATGGTCATCCAAGGGGCAAGGCTGTATTTTTTGATTCTAACGATGAAGAGATCATGCAGCGCTATATCAAAGATGCAGACATTGTAATCTCGGTATTGCCTCCAGGAATGCATGCGGCTGTAGCAAAGGTCGCAGTGGAATACAATGCGCATGTCGTCACGGCTTCTTATGCCAGCTCCGAAATGCTGGAACTGCACGAGAAAGCACGTAACAGAGGACTTACTCTCTTAAATGAATTGGGAGCAGACCCAGGTATCGACCACATGAACGGGATGCGTTCGGTCGACAGAATAAAAGCCAAAGGAGGTGAGTTACTTGCATTCACGTCATTTTGCGGAAGTCTAGTCACCCCGGAGAGTAATGATAACCCCTGGGGCTACAAATTTACATGGAGTCCGATGAACGTGATCACTGCAGGTGATGGTGGAGCTCGTTATTATCAAAATAACCAATTGAGATGCGTACCCTATCATCGTCTATTTGCAGATCCACATGAGGTGAATTTGCCCGGCTTTGGCAAATTCGAGGCATATGCCAATCGTGACTCTTTACCATATCGAAAAAAGTATCATTTGGAAGATATTCCAACTATGATCCGGGCCACACTCCGATTCCCCGGATATTGCGAAGGATGGAATGCAATGATACAGCTGGGCCTCACGGCCAATAATTATCGCATTGAAGGCAGTGAGAATCTGACATACCGGCAATGGATCTCCTCTTACCTGCCACGTGGTAATTCAGATACACTCGAAGAGAAACTTGCACAATGCATTAACACCGCCCAAAAAAGCGAACTCTTCCAACGCATTCTTTGGACAGATCTACTCACTGAACGACCAATTACACGGGTAAATGGGACTCCTGCAGAGATTCTATTGGACTTGTTACTCGATAAGTGGGAGTTTAAGCAAGGAGATACCGACATGCTCGTCTTCTACGACCGGCAAGAATATAAAATTGGTGATCAATTCTATGAGCATCTCTCTTATATGGTGACCAAGGGGCAGGATCACGCGCATACTGCCATCTCGCGCACTGTTGGTTTGCCCGCTGCAATCGGCGCTAAACTCATTCTCAATGGTGAGATCAAATCACGGGGTGTTGTATTTCCTTTATTGAAGGAGGTCTACGAACCGATATTGAACGAACTTGATGCCCTGGGAATTGGCTTTACATCTCATGACAACAGGATAGAGAAATCTCAATTGTTGTATTCGTGACGTAGGTGAATATCCGAATGCAGGTATTTATTACCTGTTGATCATCTGATCTACAGCACCGGTAAACTCCCCTACGGTCTTGGCGTAACCTGTTTTACCAAGGGCATCGATCTGGTACTGGCCAGAATCCGAATTCTTGTCAAGGTTGAAGACCCAAATTGTTGGATAGCCAGTGATCTTAAAAGCCTGTTGCAAGCCAGCATTTTGTTTTTTGTATTTCTCTGGAATTGCTGTGCGGCGTGGGAAATCCAGCTCGAGCAAGATGACATTGTCATCTGCCCATGACTTAAACTCCTGTTGGGAGAAAACAGAAGCCGTCAATCGTTTGCACCAGCCACACCAGTCACTCCCGGTAAAATTGGCCATAATGGGTTTGCCTTCTTTCTGAGATGCGGCGTAAGCCTCGTCCAGATCTACCATCCAGCCTTCGTTGCCGGCTGAATATGCGGATGATTGAGCGATAGCTGAGCCTGCAAACAAGGCCAGTAACAATAGGAGCTGAAATCTTTTCATATGCAAATTTATTACAATTTGAGTGCCAAATTAGTATGAAGAAAGACTTTCAACAATATTTTGACGGACATTAACGCAATTTTAATACCCTGCTTACTGTAGAATCATTTGGAAATTGATACAAAATACATCTCCAATGGTTTTAATCTTTTCGATCCCGTGCTTTTCCATGATGGCATCATATCCTTCAAAATATTAATTGAGCTCAGTAACGAATTCTGTTGCAAACAACTTCTCACATGCTGCCGCTAGTCGTTAGATCAGTAATTTGAGGTCTTAACAAACAAGCTGACCCAAGATGGAGCAACTTAAAATCGTTTGCCACGGTGATAGCCTTACGGAGGGCTATGACATAGATCTGACAGTGCGTTGGACCGATCTCCTACAGCAGCAATTCGTGGACGCCCAAATCATCAACAGCGGCATATCAGGAGACACAACAGCCGGCATGCTCGCGCGGTTCAAGCCCATGGTCATCGATCATGAGCCGACACACGTGATCATCATGGGTGGTACAAACGACGTCGCACAACGGATTCCCTTTGACCTGATCATTAGTAATATCCATGCCATGACGAGACAAGCGCGTCATTTCGGGATCACGAGTATCATCGGCCTCCCTACGCCAGTTTTCGTGCAAGAAGATATGAGTTATAATGTCGAGTTGTCCCTAATGCAGGAATTTGCATTGCAAATGATCAAGTACAATGCGCGTCTAAAGCAATTTGCCGAGGCTGATGACTGGACCGTCATTGATTTTGGTAAAAGCATGCACATGGACGCATTCCTCAATGACGGAGTACATCCAAATGAGGACGGGCAAATAGTGATGATGCATGCCGCCAAAGAAGTCCTTTTGAATCTTTCAATTCCTTAATCCCCTCTTATTTAGATACCTAAGAGTCGAGTAATATTTGGGTACCTAAGAATCGAATAATATCAAGTTCTACTTAGATTAAACCAGACATCATCCGAAACGACTTCAGATATTTACTATCTTGGTTGTTGCAGGCTCACCCTATGAAGAAACATGCATTAACACCAGCTGCTTCTTGCGGCGTATGCGTTCGCGCACTACAGTTGGCCATTTACAGGCCAGCATGCCTATTGGTGCGAAATGAAATCGACCAATACTTCCTGGCACAATCTATTCCGGATCCTGCATCAAACACGATTTTGTTGAATTTTCAAACCCTAAATATCAAGGACTAAAGACATGAGCAAGAAATTACTGATAGTAGATGACGAAGCACATATTCGCATGCTTCTGGAACAAACCCTGGAAGATTTGGAGGATGAAGGCGTTGATTTTTTCATGGCTGACAATGGGGAGCAGGCACTTGCACTTATTGAGAGCGAAGCACCCGACCTTGTCCTGCTCGATGTCATGATGCCCAAGATGAATGGCATGGAGGTCTGCCAAAGAGTGAAACAGAATCCTGATCTGAAAAATGTATACGTGATCATTCTAACCGCCAAAGGACAGGAGGTCGACAAACAACGGAGCTTCGACGTAGGTGCAGACAGGTACATGACCAAGCCATTTGATCCGGATGAAATTCTGGACGTTGCACGTGATGTTTTAAAGTTGTAAATGGAATAAAGCACCCAAAAGACAATGCCAAAACTCAGATTACGCTCTCTTTTCGATAAAACGCACAAACTGAAGGGGCTTTTAGAGACTCTCGAGAGCTCATTTAGCGAACCGGTTTGCGTCATGGATTCGCACGAGACGATTCTATTTGGACAGTTAATCGCCGAGCCACGAGACAGACGTCCTATCCAGTACCATGATGTACTCCTTGGTCATATTATGGGTGGCACCAATATCACAGCCATAGCATTTCAAATACTCAATACTCTTTTGTCAAAAGAGGCAGAGAAAAAGGTAGTTGGAAAAGAGGTATTGGAACTTTACCGTGAAATTAATCTGATCTATAATTTCTCCGAGCAGCTGGCAAATAATATTGCACCGCCATCTATCGCGAGTCTGGCCCTGGAGGAATTGAAAAAGATCATGCACACCTCAGATGGGTTTGTCATTCTTTCGGACAAGAAAACGGACCAACCCATTCTATTAGCGGAAATCAATTCGAGCTGGACTAAACTTAATATTGAGGAAGATGTCATAAAACAGATTGTCAGCAGACCACATTCAGAAATTCTGACTCGGGAGATTCTGGATGACATGTCTGATGCGTTTCCTGATTCCCTTGGCTCGTTGCTATATGCCCCATTAAATGTCAAAGATCAAATATTGGGCGCCATCTTTCTCATCGGTGATTCTGAAAGAGTATTCACCGCTGCCGAACTCAAATTATTGACAACAATCGCCCTACAAGCAGCTTCAGCAATTGAAAGGGCTCTCCTGCATGAAGAGCAAATACAAGAGGCCCGTGCACGCGAGGAGACGATGAAACGTGTTCAGGAAATGACATCAAGGTTTGTGCCTTTTGAATTTTTAAAATCGCTTGGCAGAAAATCACTTCTGGAAACTGAGCTTGGTGATCAGGTCTACCGCCATGTGACAGTGATGTTTATGGACATCAGAAAATTCACTTCTCTTGCAGAATTGATGACGCCAGAAGAAAATTTCAAATTTGTTCTTTCTTTCAATGCCAGAATGGGGCCGATTATAAAGGCAAACGATGGCTTTGTAAACCAGTATCTCGGAGACGGTCTCATGGCGATATTTTTAAATAATGCAGCCGATGCACTACGGGCAGCGGTCAAGCTAAACACTGCACTTCATGAGTATAACGAGTATAGACTAAGTCGCAATCGCACCCCGATCCGATTTGGGCTCGGAATTCATACAGGACCACTGATCATGGGTATTACTGGTGACGAAAAACGATGGGAAGCAGCCACTATTTCTGATACGGTGAATACGGCAGCGAGAATCGAAAGCCTCACGAAATATTACAAATGCAGAATTATTCTAAGCGAACAAAGCTATTCTGAAATTCAGAATAAAGAAGACTTTGATATCAGATCTTTAGGTGTGGTACAGGTAAAGGGGCGTCAAAACGCAGTGCGTATTTATGAGTGCTTCGACGGCGATCCACCTGAAATGATTACCCACAAGAAAAGCAGCCTAAGCCAATTTAACACTGGTATTCGGGCATATGAAGCCAAGTCGTTGCGGGATTCCATCAAATCCTTTAGCCAGGTCCTCGTCACAAATCCGGATGACGAAACAGCCCAGTGTTTTCTGGGACGAATTTCGAATATCCTGACATCAGAGTTTAATCTGGAATGGAATGGAGTTGACAAAATGCCCCAGAAGTAAGCTGTAATTCACTCTCACTACTCATACACTAGAAACAATACATTCTCCATTCCCTTCTCAAGACGCAATGATTTAACCGTGTCCTGCTGCTCGTCTAATGTCGAATTGACGATGATAATATCTGGCTTTCCCAGGATTGCCTTTTGCATGAGGTCAGGTCCATTTGCCTCGACGACATTGTAACCTTTGTCCTGTAATACACCCATTAATGTATTAACAGTGGAAGAGTCCTCATCCAGAATCATAACCTTTCTCTTTGATCTGCCCTGACCCAACAAGCCACCGATTTCCTTAAATAAGAGCTCTGTATTAATAGGTTTGAATAGATAACGATCAATTCCAATATTAAGCCCTCTTTCTTTATCCTTGACCACCGACAATATAATGATCGGAATATCTTTCGTCTTAGGATCATTTTTCAATACTGCTGCGACATCATACCCGTTCATTTCAGGCATCATCACATCCAGCAGGATGAGATCCGGGTGTTTGTGCCGCACCTTGGCGATGCCTTCGCGACCGTCAACAGCTTCGATCACATTAAATCCAACTCCTGATAATTCCTGATTCAACAATTCTCTGATCGGTGCTTCGTCATCAATGACAAGAATCGTCTTTTCCGAAGCATTCTCAAACTGATTGGCCGTATAATTCCCTTCAAGCTGATCAACCAATTCTTCAAGTTTGAAAGTCCTTAGTTTAATAGACTTGGTACCACTCACCGGAAGAGAAAACGAAAACGTACTCCCCTTCCCCAGTTCACTACTCAACCATATTTGGCCTCCATGATGCTCGACAATTTCTTTACTTATTGGTAATCCAAGTCCGGTACCTGTAGGCTTATCCGTGAGCGTGTCCCCAACCTGTCTGAATTTTTCAAACACTTTCGGCAAGTCTTCTTTCGCAATACCTATGCCACTATCTTTTACTGAAATAATGACATCACCGTCCTTTTCTTCAAGAGTACATTCGATGACACCTTCATCTGTAAATTTCACCGCGTTTGAGAGAAGGTTTACAACAACCTGTATCAACTTGTCTTCATCTCCCTTGATATCTGAAATATCTGGAGCAATATTTTGCTTTAAAACAAGCGACTTTTCTTCAAACAAGGATTGTGAAGCTGCAATGGCGCGTTCGACAACCGTTTGCACCTGAAGGTCTTCCATATTCCACTCGACGCGTCCAGCCTCAATTTTAGCAAGATCGAGTACGTTGTTGATCAATTTGGTGAGGCGTTCTCCTTCAGAGACCACCACATTCAGATTTTCAGAAATCTGTTTTATCGTCTTCTGCATTTTCGCATCTGCCGATTTTATGGCAGGAAACACTCTCTCTTCCAGACGTCTTTTTGTGATTTTAGCAAAACCCATGACAGAAGTCAGCGGAGTTCTCAACTCATGACTCACAGTTGACAAGAAGGCGCTTTTCGCTTCATTCGCATCTTCTGCAACAGCTCTTGAAGCTTCAGCCTCTTTAAATAATTGAGCATTGTGAATGGCGATACCGACATTTGATGCAATTGTTTCAAGCAGACGCATGTCAGAATTGTCGAAGTGATTCGCTTTTCCAGTACGTTGCACACTAATTACGCCGATCACATCCTGCCCCATTGGGATAGGCACGCCAAGATAGGACTCTGGCATTTTGCCAATCACTTCTAATCCCAATTCTTTATAAATATCGCTTACACCTTGATTTATAAGCCTTGATTTATTCGTTGAAATAATAATTGAGCTCAGCCCCTCACCCATTTTGAATGATTGCATGTTGTCCCCATATTGATACGGAAACTCAATCATTGAGCGATCTTCGTTAAGCAATCCGACATAGGCGATATCAGCAACAAACAATTCACGCATATTCTCTCCAATCATCTCGATGAGTTGATCGAGCTCTAAGTGTTGTGTGAGTGCCTGACTGATAGAATTTACGGTGCTCATTTCGGCAGCCCGCTGTTCTGCCTCTTCAAATAGCCGTGTATTTTCAAGAGCAATACTCATGCTGTTAGTTAGTGCACTGAGCAATTTAATGTCTGATTCTGAAAAGGCATTTTCGTGATCTATATTTTGAAGACTAATACTTCCGATGACCAACTCATTGGCAATAATTGGCACCCATATTGCGGATTTAGGCTGTTGTCCAACGATCACATCTCCAAGTCCGTATTCTTTTCTCAATGCAGCGTAATTCTCATTGAAAATCACAGGGGCAACCGTCTCAATCAGTTTTTTCATGATATTATTGAGAGGCACAGGTTCTACAACATCCAGACGCTTCCCTTTTTCATAGACATAGCGGTAATGATTAAGGCCTGCTTTGTGATCAAATGTATTAATGACCACAGCCTGTGAGTCAAATCTGTCCTGGATTTTTTCACCCATCAATGTATAAATGGCTTCAGTTTCCGTCTGTTCTACCAGAGCCACCTGGATGGCATTAATGACGGCGAGCTCTTTTGCCTGAAGTTGCACTTCATTCAAAAGTTTTGTCGACTCCTCAAACAGGCGCGCATTTTCTAAAGCAACCGCCATACTATTTGTCAGAGTACTGAGTAGTTTGACATCTGAGTCCGTGAATGCATTTTCGTGATCTACATTTTGCAGACTGACGGTCCCGATCACTTCTTCCCTGACAATGAGTGGAACCCACAATGCAGACTTAGGCACTTCTCC
>QMOR01000091.1 GCA_003648285.1 Bacteroidota bacterium | reverse complement strand
CAAGCGCACCGATCATTTTAATGGTGAAAACACGGATCG
Organism: Bacteroidota bacterium; assembly: GCA_003648285.1. GTDB lineage: Bacteria > Bacteroidota > Bacteroidia > Chitinophagales > Saprospiraceae > B8-G4. The sequence continues at coordinate 9,992 of QMOR01000091.1, read as the reverse complement.
GCTTAAGGATCGATATCACGATATTCTTGGGTTTATCGGGGAGGACCCCGAACGTGAGGGCCTCGCGGATACACCGGAGCGAATGGCGAAGGCCATTCAGTTTTTGACACATGGTTATGCACTCAAACCTGCCGAAATTCTGAAGTCGGCATTATTTACTGAGCAATACTCGGAGATGGTGATTGTAAAGGACATAGAGCTATACTCATTGTGTGAGCATCATATGTTGCCATTTTTCGGAAAAGCACATGTTGCCTATATTCCCAATGGACAGATCGTAGGGTTGAGTAAAGTGCCGCGCGTAGTGGATGCCTTCGCACGTAGATTGCAGGTGCAGGAACGACTGACGCACGAAATACTTGAGTGTATTGACAGCACATTAAAACCGCTTGGTGCGGCCGTTGTCATTGAAGCATATCACATGTGCATGATGATGCGCGGCGTGCAAAAGCAAAATTCTGTGACGACGACCTCAGCATTCACTGGTGAGTTTAGAAAGGTCGAAACACGGAACGAGTTTCTGACGTTGATAAATTCTAAATTGACATAAAGAATACGAGTTATGAAGGCATATGTATTTCCAGGGCAGGGCAGTCAGTTTCCAGGAATGGGCAAGGAAGAGTATGAGAGTCAGGCGTTGGCAAAGGAAATGATCGATCAGGCGAATGATGTGCTTGGATATCGACTCTCGGACGTCATGTTTGAGGGAACGGCTGATGATCTGAAGGAGACACGTATCACTCAGCCGGCAATATACGTACACTCAGTCATGCGTGCGCGGATGCTCGGGTCAGAATTTAAACCTGACGTCGTAGCTGGGCATTCGCTGGGAGAGTACTCGGCACTCACCGCGGCAGGGGCGCTGTCATTTGAAGATGGGTTGAGACTGGTATACGAGCGCGCCGAAGCTATGCAGGAGGCATGTGAAAAAGAAGCGGGCACAATGGCCGCTATTGTCGGCCTCGAAGATGAAGTGATCGAGACGGTCTGTGCCGAAGTTGATGGAGTAGTGGTGGCGGCCAATTATAATTGTCCGGGTCAACTTGTGATTTCAGGTGCTTTTCCGGCGGTTGAAGAGGCTGTGCAGGCATTGACAGATGCAGGCGCGAGGCGGGCCATTTTACTGGAAGTGGGTGGGGCATTCCATTCGCCACTCATGGCTCCAGCTCAGGAGCGCCTGCAGAAAGCAATCGAGGAAGTAAAAATATTAACACCGATATGCCCGATATATCAAAATGTGAGTGCTTTGGCCACGACTGATACAGACACCATAAAGCGTCTGCTCATTGAGCAACTCACCTCTCCGGTGCGCTGGACACAGACGATGCAGAAAATGATTGCAGATGGTGTCGATGGTTTTGTGGAAGTTGGTGGGAAAGGACGTATTTTGTCGGGGCTTGTCCGTCGTTTGGATAGGCAATTGGCTACAGAAAGCGTTTAATACAAGATGGACAGTTATAAAGTTGAGAACGGGACAGTACTTTTGGCAGAACCTTTTATGCAGGATCCCAATTTCCGGCGTTCAGTGATTCTCGTCTGCGAAAACAACAAAGAGGATGGCACTGTGGGATTCGTGATAAATAAGCCGCTACAGATGAAAATCAACGAGCTGATTGATGACTTTCCCGAGATCGAGTCACAAGTATTCTATGGCGGCCCGGTTGCAACCGACACGATTCACTATATACATAACGTGGGTGAGATACTCGATGACAGCCAGAGTGTGATCCCCGGTGTGTCCTGGGGAGGCGATTATGAAAAGCTTAAGTTTCTCATAGAATCTAAATTGGTGCTACCTCATAATATCAGATTTTTTGTGGGTTATTCAGGCTGGTCTACAGGTCAGTTAAAAGAAGAACTTGGATATAAATCATGGGTTTTGTCCCAAATGGATCCCAATTATATCTTTAAATCGAAGCCGAAACACCTCTGGCAACAGGTAATGTACAATCTCGGTGATACCTATAGTGTGATATCTCAAATTCCTGAGACACAGTCCTTAAATTAGCGCCCGAATATGATACAGCTTAGCAATATAACGCTGAATTTTGGCGCGCATGTGATATTTGATTCAATCACTTTTACCATCAAACCGGGAGAAAAAGTCGGATTGGTGGGGCGAAACGGATCAGGCAAGTCCACGATGTTGAAAATGCTCTCAGGTGAACTGAAGCAGAACAGTGGGCAAATTGATGTGCCGGGATCCTATAAGATCGGATACCTTGCTCAGACGGTCACATTTGATGATACCAAGACACCACGTGAAATATGTAGCGGGGCCTTTACGGATGTCGTCACAATTGAAGCCGACCTGGATCGTGTCCAGGAAAGCCTTGAACAATCAAGTGATCCGGATGAGCAACTCAAGCTGGCCGAAGAAATGAGTACACTGATCGAGAGACTTCAGCTCGTAGGGGCAACCTCCGTCAGTGAAGATGTTGAGAAAGTGCTCAAGGGGATCGGATTTCAACCAGTCCAGATCGATCAACCTGTCAACCAGTTGTCTGGTGGCTGGAAAATGCGCGTGGAACTCGCCCGTCTATTGCTCGCCCGTCCGGACCTGTTGCTGCTCGATGAGCCGACCAACCATCTGGATATCGAGTCCATTATCTGGTTTGAGACACATCTCCAGCAATATGAGGGGACGGTTATGATCGTTTCGCATGATCAGCATGTACTAAATAATGTGACCACCAGGACGCTGGAAGTGACGCCGAATAATCTGTACGATTTTGCACTTCCGTACTCAAAAGCAATCGAGGCCAAGAGCGAGCTGCTCACCATCATGTCTGCTGCCCATAGCAATCAGCAAAAGCAAATTGCGCACAAAGAGCGTCTCATCAATAAATTTAAAGCCAAAGCGGGTAAGTCGAAGTTTGCCAAATCACTCGAGTCAGAGATCAAGCGGATGGATATCATCGAGGTGGATACGTATTCTGGAAAGGACATGCGGATTCGATTTACCGAAGGGATACGCGCCGGCCGGGTCGTCTATGAAGCAAAGAAGCTATGCAAGTCTTATGGTGATAAGCCAGTGATCAAAGACCTTGATCTGGTCATTGAGCGAGGGGAGCGCATTGCATTCGTTGGCCAAAACGGCCAGGGAAAAACAACATTGGCGAGAATTCTTGCGGAGATCATCAAGGTGTCGGGCGGCGAGGCGATCACCGGACACAATATCCAGCTGGGATACTATGCACAGGATCAGACCGAAAGGCTGGACGGCAAGCAAACAATCCTTGAAACACTGGGACACCATGCACCGGGTGTCACTATTGGTGGGCAGCGTACGATTTTGGGGTCGTTTCTCTTTGAAGGTGATGAGGTGACCAAGAAAGTGTCGGTACTGAGTGGTGGTGAACGTGCGAGATTGTCATTTGCGTGTATGGTGGTCTTCCCATCCAACGTCCTGATTTTGGATGAGCCTACGAATCACCTCGATATCGCTTCCAAAAATATCTTAAAGAACACCCTGCAGCAATTTGAAGGCACATTGATCATCGTCTCACACGATATGGAATTTTTATCGGGCCTCACGACACATACGCTCGAGTTTCGCAATGGGAAGATCACGAAGCACCTGTACGGTATAGATGAGTTTTTGAAAAGACGCAAGTTGGAAAACCTACGTGAACTGGAGCGTAATACCCCAAAGCCCAGTGTCAAGCCCCCGAAGCCAAAGTCCGGGGCTAAAGAAAATAATGCTCAGGCCAGACGCCTGAAAAATCTAGAGCAACAAATTGACAAGCTGGAAAAAAAGAAGTCCAGAATGGCCGATCGTATGGGGAAAGATGGTTTTTATCTCGAATCCGATGCAGAAAATGTTGTCCAGACTTACAATGATTTGACCGCCAACATTGAAAAAAAGATGGAAGAGTGGGAGCAGATCGCCGAAGAATTAGAATAGAGGGTAGGATAAGACTAGCGTGTAGAACTAGAAGAGGGTAGGATATGATTAGCGTGTAGAATGAGCATAGAGGATAGAACCTGAATTGACGACAAAAAAAATGCCGAAGTTACTGTAAAGCAACCCCGGCAAGTCTCACCCCTTTATAAATAAAAATCTTAATAACCTTAACTTAACTAATAACCATTACTCAAGTCTGAAAATGTCGACCACTTTTGGCCGGGAAAATCTTTAAAAGGCTATTACTTTTTTTCCTTTCAATTAACATGACAAAGATGGATCATATGATTTCGTCATTTATAGACAAATACCCTGATTTTTAAATTAAGGGTTTACCCTTACTGCAGGATGATCCTTTTGATGATACACGTTTTACCATCATAAATTTTCAGGAGATAAATCCCCGGAATTGTATTGCTTATTACGATATCCACCACATCATCTTCGTGCTTGATCACACGTATCGGCACTTCCATCACAACACCGTTTGCATCGAGAAGATCCACCTCAAGTCCGCTGCGAGTACATAGTCGCGGGTAGCGGACCCGAATGATACCTCTCGATGCATTAGACGATACATGGAAGTCGTCGATGTGCGGTTTTAATGTGGATATCATGTTTCAAAGATGCAGGATAGAATTGGCCAGCGCATCAGGGAAAACCCTTAATTGCTAGGGCGGGAAACCCTTAGGGAATTCAGATTCCAGATTTTAGACGTCTGATTTTAGATGTGATGCCCCCTCATGATATAGCTTGACAGACCCCCGACCTAAAGCCAACAATCCAAAATTCAAAATCCAAAATCCAAAATTCCTACGATTCCAAAGGAATCGTAATCAAAGTGCTGGTGCCTTCGTTTGTCACAGAGTGAATATTGAGATCGCCTTTGAGAAAGTTGACACGGGACGAGATATTCCCTGTGCCCATGCCTTTGTCTACCGCATTGGGATTGTAGCCGGAGCCGTCATCTTCTACGGTGATCATGAGCTCATCTTCTTTTTGGTCTAACTGGATCAGAATGTGAGAGGCATTTGCATGTTTGAGGGAGTTTGTCAGTAGCTCTTGGACGATGCGGTAGATATTGAGCGCGGTGGATTGTTCCAATCTGTTGGAGACATCGAAATGCTGGAAGTCGATATGTGGTGCTTTGTCACTTTGAAAACGATTGACCAGGTCGCTGATTGCAGGGACCACACCCAGACTCAGGAGGGCATCGGGCTGCATATTGTTCGAGATATTTCGCACTTCATTGCAAGCCTCGTCAAGCAGTGTATATGCCTTTCGGTATTCCTTGAGATTCGTGATATGTGTGTCCTTGGTTTGCAGGGCATCAAAATGCAACTTTACGGTAGAGAGCAATCCCCCGAGGCTGTCATGCAGATCCTTGGCAATGCGCTCCCGCTCTGCCTCCTGTCCGTTAATCATGGAGTGCATCGTTTCGATTTTTAGATTATTCTCCAGATCCGTGATCTTTCGCTTGTTGATCTCCTCGTTCTGTTCGCGAATAATCTGATTGGCATTCATCCTCTTCTGATAGTAACGGATGATAAAATAGGCACTGAGAAGAATGATAAAAGATGCGATGAGCAATGAGACACTTCCTATTTTTTCTATCCTGTTGGTGATATCGGCTACATTCTTTTCCTTTTCAAGCATTTTGATTTGCGCTTGTTGCTCGTAAGACTGCATTTGGATGCGCAGGTGATTGATGATTTGCTGGCGTTTTGCATTGAGCAAACTATCGTTGACAGTCGCATAGCGTTGCAAATAGATAAAGGCATTTTGATAGTGACCACTTGCTTCATGAAGGTCTGCCAGATTGCTGAGGGCATCGCGCAATATCACACCATCATTTGTTGACGATATCGCATGTCTCAGATAGTAATCCGCCAATGCGAAATTTCCCCAATGCATTTGATAGTACCCACTATTGAGTTCGATCAGGCCGGTATAGTTCTGAATGAGCCGGGTATGGGTTGGAGATCTCTCCATTGCCGTTGTATCCGACTTATCCACTCCCTCGACAGGTTCGCCATTGCGGATCAGTGCAGTAATAGTCGTCGTATTTATATGACTCAGGAGGCTTGGCGGTGCTGCAATTTCCCTTGCCTTACTAGCATATAGGACTGCCTGATCGGGGTCAAAAGCCGCGATGTGCGCGTCGGCAAGAAAATTGAGTGCCATGCCATAAGCTTCTATAGAATCATGTTTTTCGAAATAATCTGATGCTTCCTCAAGGAGGTTATATGCCTCGTGATAATTTTCCAATGTGATATAGAGCATCGCTATGTCGATGTAGGTCATGTATTGCGACACAGAGTCGCCACTGGCCTTTAGCAATTCGATGGCCTCCTGATATGACTCTACAGCCATTTGCGTGAGGTCCTTGTCAATCAGGAATCGCGTTGCCAGGATTTTAAGAGATAGCACGAGATCGTCATCCCTTTTTTCCACACGCAGGCGCTCGACATTCGCGAGGGCGTGTTCTATCGAAATTGTGTCTACGAGCAATAAAACGGTCGTATCGGTTTGGGCAAGCGCATGCGGCACAGGCATTGTGAAGCCCATTAAAAAAAGAATCAGCGTATGTAAATTGCGTTGTCGCATATATCAACTAAGCCTTGATCAAATCATGTTCGAATGCAACTCTCACGAGACCTGCGGAATTTCTCACATTCAATTTTGTCAATAGACTGCGGCGGTGAGATTCTACTGTTTTTAAACCAATGTGCAATTCTTCAGCTATTTCAGGGGTGGTGTATTCGCGTACGATGAGGGCCAAAACTTCGCGTTCCCGGCGTGAAATAATAGGAGCACTCTCCGGGTATTTTGATCCTCTTGGCCGCTGTGCGACGAGGCTTTTCATAATTGTCTGTGTCACCTCTTCACTGAAGTAGGATTGTCCTTTTGACACTGTTTTAATTGCCTTCACCAGTTCTGCCTTACCGGTATTTTTAAGAATATAGCCCATCGCTCCATTCTTTAGTATTTCAGTCACAAAACTCTCTGTATTGTGCATTGTCAGTGCCAGGATGTGCACCGTGGGATGTGTGGCAGTGAGCTTTTCGCAGACTTCCAACCCACTCATTCCAGGTAAGTTGATATCCAATAGCAACACATCTATGTCGTATTCGTCAAGTTTTTTGAAGATAGCGAGCCCGTCATAGCATTTATCCACGACATCAATCTCCTCTTCATTTGCCAGAATCGACTCAATCCCGTCGACAAACATTTTGTGGTCGTCGGCGATCAACACTTTTATCATTTTGGGAATTTTGAATTCTAAATTTTGAATGCTTAACTCTCACATGTAATACTCTTAATTCTTACTCGTTTATTCTCATCTCCTAATATCCTTAAGGCCTCTATCAGAATGAAATATTCCAGGCCCTAATATAAAATTAACGAATTAAATACGAGATACTCCGCCATTTGCGCAGCTGAGCAAGACATGCCCGCATGTCTTTAGGTAGCTCCGCTTCGAATGTATTCACATCAAGTGTGCCATTTGGCAATTCAAGGATATGGGCATGGAGTGGTGTCCGCTCCAGGATCGTCCCTGTACTTTCTGGCCGGCCCCTGAGTTTTTTTCGTTTGATCTCGCTGATCGTAAACGGCCCTTCGTCTCCATAAAGCGAATCTACGATCAGTGGACACCCAATGGCTTTCAGATGTACGCGTATCTGGTGCTGGCGCCCTGTCGTTGGTTTGAGAGAGATAAGACTGTACCCTTCAAATCGCTCTACCACGTGATAGTCGGTTTGTGCCTGCTTCCCTGACCGGTCAACGCGCACCTTGCCTTTAGAGGTAATAGCAAGAGGGATGTCAATGACACCGTGATTTTCACTCGGCGCACCTTTGGATATTGCGAGATATGTCTTTTTTACATCACGATTTTGAAAGAGCAAGGATAGTCTGCGGTGTATCTCCTCGTTACGCGCAAAGAGGACAACACCCGTTGTGTTCCTGTCAATGCGATGCACAGTCCAAAGCTTACCATACCGTTGTGTGAGGAGTTCTGACAGACTAGTGCCATCTGCGCCTTTTCTTGGCGGAATACAATAGATATGTGGTGCCTTGTTGACCACAATGACCGCATCGTTTTCGTAAATGACCTCAAAAGGTTTACGCACCCTCATGCCATCTGGATTGTAATGTTGAAAATGTTTTTTTGCCGCCGATATAATATTGCCAGAGAATGCTTCCTTGGTACCAACCGCTTTTGGTTTCTGGTCCGATTGAGATATCTGCAATCTGCTGCCTTTCTATTTTCTTTTTGCGCATCAACGATGGTAACCACGAAAAAAGAGCAAAATAGGCGCGCACAATAGCCCATGAATTTCCAAACTGTCCCTTTACAATGAAGTGGACACCAGCAAGTGCGTCAAGTGCTATGCGAATCGGGATGACCAGGGCGAGTTTGTAAAAGGGGAGGTTTTTGATAAGTGTTGCGAGGTTGTTTCTGAAGTTCAGAAAGATCTTTCTTGCGCTCTTATACGGCAATGTCGCGCCACCTTCATGATAGACGATCGATTCCGGAACATATACAATATCAAATCCCGCACGGTGTATCCGCCAGCACAAATCTATTTCTTCCATGTGGGCGAAATAATCCCCGTCAAAACCCCCCAAAGCATAAAATACATCTGACCTGATCACAAATGCGGCTCCCGAAGCCCAGAATATCGAGGCACTCCTATCATACTGGCCTGAATCGACCTCCAAATCATCCAGGATGCGACCGGCGCAAAAAGGATAGCCGAGACGATCCATATAGCCACCACATCCGCCTGCGTATTCAAATGTATCGCGCTTCTTCGCTGCGCGGATTTTGGGTTGGACAGCGGCAATATCCGGATTCGATTCGAGGACATCGATAAGTGGCTCCAGCCATCCTTCGGTGAGTTCGATATCAGTATTTATCAGTGCGAGGTATTTGTAGTCAAGATTTTCGAGCGCTTTATTATATCCACCGGCATACCCATAATTCTCGGGGAGCTCTATCATACGCATCGAGCTGAATTGACTGTTTACAATTGCTATCGATTCATCCGTCGAGCCATTGTCTGCAATGTATATATCAGCCTGACCGCCGTATTTTTCAAAGCTGGGGAGATATATCGGCAATACATTGGCACCATTGTAATTCAAGGCGACGATGGCTACTTTTTCCGATGATTCAGTTGGGCGATAGTCCTCAAGGACTTGTCTGACATGTTTTTCATCATTTGCAATCGCCTTTTGAAGTTCTTCCAGATCGGTCATCTCCTGATCTTCTCTCACAAACGACAGTAGGTCGAGTTCGATAGGGCAGTCGTAGATGTCATCTTCAAAATCGAACAGATGCACCTCGATAGAAAGGCTCTTCTGCACAGGGGTCACTGTAGGCCTTTTACCGATATAGAGCATTCCGCCGTGTTGAGCACCGTTCACATGTGCATGTACGGCATATATCCCCTCAGGAGGAAGTAGTTTAATCGGGTTGTCGAGGAGAATGTTTGCCGTTGGATATCCGAGTTTTTGTCCCAGTTTTTGACCGTGTACGACCGTTCCGCAAATGTTGTAAGGATGGGCAAGGAGAACCGTGGCAATTTCCATTTCGCCATGCAGGAGTGCGTTGCGAATCTTGGTGGAACTGACAGTGATGTCTCTGATTTCCTGCTTGTCGATCTTTACCAGATCAAACTCCTTACGGTCTGCATATTGCTTCAAGAGGTCGTAATTGCCTTCTCGGTTGAGGCCAAATCGGTGGTCATATCCCACCACGAGACACTTGGGCCTGAATTTTTCAATTAGGAATTTTTCAACATATTCCCTGGCCTGCTGCTGGCTAAATTCGATTGTGAACGGCAATACCACGACGTTATTAATACCGAATTTCCGGAAGTACTTTATTTTTTCATCAGTAGATGTGAGCAGTCTTAGTGTATCATCATTTGGGTAAATGACCTGTCGTGGGTGTGGGTCGAATGTAATGACAACAGATTCTCCATGATAGAATTCGGTAAGATCTTTTATTCGGGAAAATATTTTTTGGTGCCCGACATGCACACCGTCGAACGAACCGGTCGTAATTACCGCATTT